>ONFH01000215.1 GCA_900317015.1 uncultured Erysipelotrichaceae bacterium
AGCGACCGTTGTCGTCTTACGCTACATGGCGTGGCAGAGATACCACTTCCATTGGGCGAAGCACAATGGGAGTGGAGAATTCATTCTTGGTATTTGTGGTCTAAGAGTGTTATGGATCCTCACGGTCTTTAGAGCTCATCCGACATTTACGAACTTAATGCTTGTCTATCCGATCTCCCAGGCCGTCACTGGGGCTACGATTTTCATGGCAGGACTGATCTATACGAAAAAACGAGGAGCCTAAACTCCTCGTTTGATTCTTTTGATACAGCGACCGTTTTTATTGTAGTAGTAACGATAAGAAGCGGTCGTAATATATTTACGTTTGGCCATTTTGCCATTGTTATAAAAATAGTAATAATATTTGCCGATTTTATGACGGCCGATCAAGGCCCCGTTTGAGGTAAAGTAGTAGCGACTGCCAGAGATCATACGCCAGCCTTTTAATAATTTTTCCTTTGTGCTGACATAGTAATACTTTCCATCTTTTAACATCAGATAACGATTTAAGAAGCGGACACGACTGCCTTCTGGTTCTGATTCTTCAGTGCTGTCTTTCTTGTCTAAGCCATAATAAGAAGCCACGCTGGTTGCATCACTGATGCCGATCTGCTTTAATGTTTCATCGTTCGTGAGCTTTTCCATATCATCGTCATCAGTTAAGAAGCCATGTTCAATAAGGGCATTCACGATCCCATAACTGTTACACATACGAGTGACATAGTAATAGTTGGCTTTGGCACCATTTGGATAACGTCTCTTTGAAGAGGTTCTAAGTAATAAACCATGGTTTTCAAAACCAATGTTTTCTTCAAGATTTTCTAAAGTAAGGGTTGCTAAAGCCTGAGAGGCTTTGCCTAGTTCCTTATGATAGACCGTACGTGGGGTGATCGCACAAGAGCCATTGGTATAAGACTGGGCATCCCCAGGGTAGTTATTATGGATGCAGAAAAAGAGATCCGAATGGGTCGCTTTGGCTTTCTTGACACGCGCTGCTAAGGAAACGGTCTTGTCGGTCGTACGGGTCATATAGACCTTCACATTGTTATAAGTGTTGAGTTCATCTCGCATCGCTAAAGCGATCTTTAAATTCATGTTTTTTTCATAATACTTTTGATCCTGATAGGTTACATGACAACCTTCTTCTTTACCACCATGTCCTGGGTCGATCGTAATGATGACAGGACTTGTCGTACTTGGTTTGGCATAAACGCTCTGGGGAGCGGCTAAGCCAAGCACAAGGGCGGCCATTAATAATTTCTTCATGTTCATCATCCTCCATGAATCTTAGTATAGCTTGTTTCGTTTAAGTCAAATATAAGGAAGTTTCTACGAAGACTCTAGAAATATGGAAAAACATCCTGTTGACCAATAAAAATAGAAACGGAAATTTTTTTGAAAGTGTTTTCGTTCACAACCGTTTTGATTTCCTGTATCCTAAGAAAAAAGAGGGAATGTATGATGCAGAAGTGTTTGATTCTTTATTTTTCCCGTGAGGGTGAAAACTATGTCAATGGAAAGGTCGTCAAGCTCGAAAAGGGCAACACGAAGCGAGTCGTTGAAATGATCTCCTCAATAGTTGATTGTGATCTTTTTCAGGTGGAGAGGGTGATCGGTTATATTGAAAACGATAAGGAATGTGTGAAGCAGGAGATGAAAGACGATCAGCAAGTGGCCAGACCTGTTCTCAAACATGTGATCAAAGACGTATCCTCTTATAAGACAATCGTTTTGGCGGGACCTATCCGATGGTGATGTCAGCTTGCTAGAAGCTTGATCTGACTGGAAAGCTGGTGTTTTTGATCATTACACATGAAGGTGGAGGAATTGCGAATGCCTTAAAAGATGTGCGACAGATGGCCCCTTATGCCAAAGTTGAAGAAGGTCTCGTTCTGCGTGGTGGTGAGATCGATGCACATCAGGATGAGATCATTTGCTGGGCCTAAAAGGCGCTAGGATCCCTTTTGGATGAAGACGAGAATTTGGTATAATAGAAGCGATAAAAAAGGAGGAGTCATGACATGACGGAATTTGAAAAAGCCCAGGCGGGCTATTTATATGATGCCAACTATGATGAAGAACTCATCAGACAAAGAGAAAAAGCTCAGGATCTTGCTTTTTACTATAATCATACACGTCCCAGTGATCCAAAGCGAAAAGAGATTTTAAGAAAGCTTGTCCCAAATTCTCAAGAGGATGCCATCTTTGTGAGTCCCTTTCAGTGTGACTATGGGTATCAGATCACGACTGGCAAAGCCTTTTTTGCCAACTACAATACAGTGATGTTAGATGCTGCGCCGATCACCTTTGGTGACTATGTCTTTATAGCGCCCAATTGTGTCTTTTCTACGTCCGGACATCCCATTGATGCCAAGCAACGTAATGAAGGATTAGAAATTGCCTGGCCGATCACCGTGGGCCATTCGGTCTGGTTTGGGGCCGGTGTCGTCGTCTGTCCTGGTGTGACGATCGGTGACAACGTCGTCATTGGCGCAGGTTCGGTCGTGACCAAAGATCTTCCATCCAATGTCGTCGCCGTTGGTTCCCCATGTCATGTCTTACGAAAGATCACGGAAGCGGATAAGAAAAAATATCAATTGTACGAGGGGGATGAGGAAAATGAAGATTCTAATCGTAGAGGATGAGGCGACCATCCGGGAAGAACTGGTAGCTTTACTTAAAAATCATGGCTATGAAACGCTGGCCGTGACGGATTTTAAAGATGTGCAATCACAAGTCTTCAAGGAAGCGCCAGATCTCTTATTACTTGATATTCAATTACCAGGCTTAAATGGTGAGACACTTTTAAAAGAGATCAGAAGGACATCTAATCTTCCTATCATTATGTTAACAAGCCGAGACAGTGAGATCGATGAAGTGCTGTCAATGAGCTATGGGGCTGATGATTATATTACGAAGCCTTATAATCCTACTTTATTATTGTTAAGAATACAGGCCGTCCTCAAACGTAGCTGTGCCACGCCAACACCGACTTATCATGATGTCCAGGTCAATTTTGAAAAAGGAGTCCTCAAAAGAGGCGACCAGGAAGAAATTTTAACAAAAAATGAAATGATCATCTTCCATGAAATGTTGGATCATCTAGGAGAGATCGTCAGTCGTGATCGTCTGATGACGAGTCTCTGGAATCAGAAGGAATATATCAGTGATAATGCCTTAACAGTCAATATCTCCCGTTTACGTAAGAAGTTAAAGGACTTAGGCTTTGACAATGCCATTACGACCCGTAAAGGAATGGGGTATGTCTTAGAATGATCAAAGCGTATGTATATGATCATCTGACCGCTTTCTTGATCGGCATTCTGCTTCTTGTTTTCACAAGACTGATTGGTGGCGTGATGGAAGTCGATCATGAGTTTCTGATCGCCGTCTTATTCCTTGAAGGACTCAGTCTGGTTTTGATCTTTCTTTATGATTATCTTTCTAAAGCGAAAGAGAAGCGACTTTTTTTCAAGCGCCTTGAAGAACTAGATCAGAAATATTTGATCACCGAAATGATTCCTCGTCCCGATTCTAAGGAAGGGGCTGCCTTTTATGATGGTCTTTATGAAATCACGAAATCAATGAATGAACACCTTCATGAACAAGAAGATGAAGTGAAGAGCTTTAAAGAATTCATTGAAATGTGGATCCATGAAGTCAAGACACCAATCAGTGCCTTATCTTTGATCCTACATAAAGAAGAAAACAGAAAAGCTTTATTACAGCTTCATCGCATTGAAAATTATACGAATGAAGTGCTCTATTATATTCGTTCACAATCAAGTACCCAGGATTACATCATCAAAGATGTGCTCTTAAGTGATGTCATCAATCAGGTCTTAGTCAAGAATATGGATGAACTTAGAGCCTATGGGTTTGAGTTAGACATCGATGCCTTAGATGATTATGTGAAGACAGATGAAAAGTGGCTTATCTTTATGATCGATCAGATCTTGTCTAATGCCATCAAATATCGTAAAGAGAAGCCGTTTCTAAAGATCACTTCTAAGAAAGAGAAGGGAATGATGGATCTGGTCATTGAAGATCATGGCAAAGGGATCAGTAAAAGTGATCTGCCTCGTTTGCTTGACAACAGCTATACGGGTAAGAATGGTCATCTTGAAAGCAAGTCCACCGGCATGGGGCTCTTTATCGTCAAGAAGCTCTGTGACGCCCTTGGCCATCAGGTCAAGATCGAGTCAGAAGAAGGCGTCTGGACGAGAGTGCATTTGCTTTTTAAAAAGGATTTGGAATATGAATCTTTAATGAAAGAGCATACAATTTCAAGTGACTAAAAATGAACATAAATTCAAGCATATTTGTATTGTCTTACTCTTCTTACATGCTATAATGCTCGCGAGAAGGGGGAGATCTCAATGAACAGAGTAGAAATCAAAATTTATGTCAATGATATAGAAGAAGAACGTACTTATTATCAGGACAAGCTTGGCTTCGTTTTAAAAGAAGTCAGAGAAGGTTTAGAAGACACGAAGGAATATGTCTTTGCCCATGAAGGCTCTGATGCTTACTTCGTTTTGGCTTCAAGAGAAGCAGCAGAAAAAGCAAGCCCAAAAGAAAATACCGATATGCCAAGTATCTTATTACATGTGTCTGATATCGATACATGTTATAAACAGTTACGTGACCAGGGTGTTCAGGTCGGCGAACTTTTTGAACTTGGTGGTATGAAGACATTCAACTTCTGTGATCATGAATTAAACTATATGGCCTGCTGGCAGGCTTAACTCACCGAAATGGTGAGTTTTTATTTTGGTTAGAAACGACCTCTGTTATAATGAGAAGGAAAGTGAGGTCAGTCTATGTTTTTACCCATAAATAAAAAAGAAATGTTAGAGCGGGGCTGGGAGCAGCCAGACTTTGTCTTTGTGATCGGTGATGCGTATGTCGATCACTCATCCTTTGGTCCTGCAATCATCTCTCGTGTATTAGAAAACCGTGGCTATAAGGTCTGCATCCTGCCTCAGCCAGATTGGCATGATCTCGATTGTGTCAAGGAATTTGGTGAACCTCGTCTAGGCTTTTTAGTCTGTGCCGGCAATATGGATTCGATGGTCAACCATTATACAGTCAATAAAAAGAAAAGACATCAGGATGCCTATTCGCCAGGGGGAAAGATGGGCCTTCGCCCGAACTATCCAACGATCGTCTATACGAACTTGATCAAGCGCGCTTATAAGCATGTGCCGGTCATTCTTGGGGGCATTGAAGCTTCACTAAGACGTTTAGCCCATTATGATTACTGGCAGGATAAATTCAAACGTTCAATTCTATTAGATTCCGGTGCTGATCTGTTGATCTATGGGATGGGGGAATTGGCCATTGTCGAAGTGGCCGATGCCTTGGATGCTGGCATTCCAGTGGAAGACTTAACGTATATCGATGGGACTGTCTATAAATGCAGTGATCCTAGTGTTGTCTATGATGGCCTGATGCTTCCCGATTATGCCTCAATGAAAAAGGATAAGATGCTTTATGCCAAATCCTTTGGCATTCAGATCAAGAATACCGATCACTTTACCGCCAAGCGTTTAATTGAATGTTACGGAGACAAGCGTTATGTCGTGCAGAATCCGCCTCAGCGTCCTTTGACGACCCAGGAATTTGATGATGTGTATGAACTGCCTTATGAAAATACCTATCATCCATCCTATGAAGCACAGGGCGGGATTCCGGCCATCAAGGAGATCAAATTCTCTTTAACAAGCAACCGTGGCTGTTTTGGTGGCTGCAGCTTTTGTGCCATTACGTTCCATGAAGGACGAACAGTGCAGGTCCGCTCCCATGAATCACTGATCCGTGAAGCGAAGAAAATGATCCAGCAGCCTGATTTTAAGGGCTATATTCATGATGTTGGGGGACCAACGGCCAACTTTAGACATCCATCCTGCAAGAAGCAGCTGACCAAAGGCGTCTGTGCCAATAAACAATGCTTATGGCCATCGGTCTGTAAGAATATGACCGTTGATCATAGTGACTACATTGCTTTATTAAGAAAGTTAAGAGCATTGCCAGGGGTCAAAAAAGTCTTTATTCGTTCCGGTGTCCGTTATGACTACGTCATGGCCGATCCTGATGATACGTTCTTTAGAGAATTATGCAAATATCATGTCTCTGGACAATTGCGTGTGGCTCCCGAACATGTCACAGACCATGTCCTTGATCTGATGGGCAAGCCAAGAGCGGAAGTGTATCAGAAGTTCGTCAAGAAATTTGATGTCATCAATAAGGAAGAACATCTCAATCAGTTCATCGTTCCGTATCTGATCTCTTCGCATCCAGGATCACGTTTAGAAGATGCCATCGCCTTAGCAGAAAGTATTCGTGATATGGGCTATATGCCAGAACAGGTGCAGGATTTCTATCCAACACCATCAACAGCTTCCACCGTCATGTATTACTGTGGCGTTGATCCACGAACGATGAAGAAAGTCTACTCTGTGACAGATCCGCATGAAAAAGCGATGCAGAGAGCCTTACTGCAGTATCGTAAGAAGGAGAACTATCAGCTCGTCAAAGAGGCTCTGATCAAATGTCATCGTGAAGACTTGATTGGCTATGATCGTAAGCATTGCCTGATTCCACCACGTCCACTAAAAGGATCGAATCATCCTCGTCACACCAAACATCATAAATAAAAAAGAAGCACATCGATTTTAGATGTGCTTTTTGCTTACCGGAAACACTCAATGAGATTTTTTTTAATACATGAAGTTTTTGTGAAATAATTATCTAAAACATGTTATAATATTCTTATACTCATATCATCAAGGAGGAAAGACAAATGAGTAGACTTAGTATTGTCACGAAAGATCATGCCGAAGAGACGGTCGAAGAGCTTTACAAAGACTTAGAACGTCGTATTCAGGCATCGCAGCCAGGATTGTGCCCTGTCGATCTGGCTGCATCTTTCTTAAATCTCACTCACGCTCAGTCCTGCGGGAAATGTACACCTTGTCGTGTCGGACTTGGCGTTTTAGAAGATCTCATTCATGATGTGCTTGATGGCAAAGCCACAATGGAGACGTTAAGCCTGATTGAAACGACCGCTGAGTCCATTTTTACGACCGCTGACTGCGCCATTGGGTCTGAAGCTGCCAGAATGGTCTTAAAAGGGGTCAGAGGGTTCAGAGACGATTATGTTGAACATATTGAACATGGACGCTGCTTGAACGTTCAGAATCAGCCGGTGCCATGTGTGGCTCAGTGTCCAGCCCAGGTCGATATCCCTGGTTATATTGCTTTAGTGCACGATCACCGCTACAGTGATGCGGTGGCTTTGATTCGTAAGGATAATCCATTCCCGGCTGTATGTGGGCTGATCTGTGAACATCCTTGTGAAGTGCGCTGTCGTCGTACGATGGTCGACGACCCAATCAATATTCGAGGTCTGAAGCGTTTTGCGGTCGAACATCAGGAACATGAACCTACATTTCCTAAGTACGATCCAACGCATAAGAAAGTGGCTATCATCGGTGGTGGTCCATCAGGACTTTCCGCAGCTTTCTATTTAAGCATTATGGGTCATGAAGTCACCGTGTATGAACAGCGTCACCAGTTAGGCGGCATGCTACGCTATGGGATTCCTGCTTATCGTCTGCCACGAGAAGAATTGGATCATGAAATCGATGTGTTAAAACAGACAGGCTTTACAACGAAGACCGATGTATCGATCGGCAAAGATGTGAGTCTGAAAGAACTAGATGAAAACTACGATGCCATTTATGTCGCCATCGGTGCGCATAATGATCGTAAGATCGGGATCGATGGTGAAGATGCTGATGGTGTCGTTTCTGCGGTAGAAATGTTAAGAGAGATCGGTGATGATCATATGCCTGATTTTACCGGTTTAGATATCTGTGTCGTTGGTGGCGGGAACGTAGCGATGGACGTTGCTCGTTCAGCCATTCGTTTAGGTGCGAAGAGCGTCAAAGTCGTTTATCGTCGTCGTAAAGTCGATATGACGGCCTTACCAGAAGAAGTCGAAGGAGCCATTGCAGATGGCTGTGAGATCGTCGAATTACATGCACCAGTGCGTATTGAAAAAGATGAAAACAACCATGTCACGGGTCTTGTGGCTCAGCCACAGATCGTCGGTGAGATCAAATGGGGCCGTCCTGCACCAAAGAAAGCCCAGGCAGAGGAAGTCACGATTCCATGTGACCGTGTCCTAGTGGCCATCGGGCAGGGGATCGATTCCCAATCCTTTGGGGACTTCGGGATTCCAATCCAGCGTGGTCGTTTAGAAGCGTTAGACACCAGTGATGTCAAAGATAAACAAGGCTTCTTTGCCGGTGGTGACTGTGTCACGGGACCAGCAACGGTTATTCGTGCCATTGCTGCCGGGAAAGTGGCCGCTGCCAATATTGATGAATATCTCGGTTACCAGCATGAGATCAAAGTGGATATCGATATTCCACGTGTACGTTTTGATGATCATGTGCCATGTGGTCGTGTCAATATGAAAGAACGTTCACCAAAGGAACGTATCCATGACTTTAAACTGATGGAATGCGGTATGAGCGAAGAGGAAGCAGATCAGGAATCCGCAAGATGCCTGCACTGTGATCACTTCGGCTATGGCATCTTTAAAGGAGGTCGAAGAAGAAAATGGTAAAACAGATCAGAGTCTTTATTGACGGCCATCATTACTATGTCCCAGAAAAAACAACGATTTTAGATGCAGCCAAGATGGCAGGCATCAATATTCCAACATTATGTTATTACAAAGGCTTGAATGAGATCGGCGCCTGCCGTGTCTGTGTCGTTCAGGTCGAAGGCTATGACCGACTCTTTACGGCCTGCAATAATACCGTTAAGGAAGATATGGTCATCTGGACGAACTCCAAGAAAGTTCGTGATGCTCGTAAGCTGAATGTACAGATGATCTTGTCCCAGCACAATGACAACTGTACATTATGTGAACGTTCCGGCTGCTGTTCTTTACAGAAGATCGCCAATGATCTTGGTTTAAGAGACAATCCTTTCAAGAAGAAATTACCAGAAAACAAAGGAAATCCAAACTTCCCATTGATTCGTGATTATCAGAAGTGTATCAAGTGCATGCGCTGTATTCAGGTCTGTGATAAGATCCAGGCGTCTCATATCTGGGATGTCGTCAATACCGGCGGTCGTGTCAATGTCGATGTGCGAGATGTTTATTCTCTAGAAGATAGTAACTGTGCTTTATGTGGTCAGTGTATTACTCATTGTCCAGTGGGGGCGCTTCATGAACGTGATGATACGGAACGTGTCTTAGATGCGATCTCTGATCCCGATACAGTCGTTGTTGCCCAGATCGCACCATCGATTCGTACGTCCTGGGGCGAACCATTTGGTCTGCCACGTCATAAAGCGACGATCCAGCGTTTAGCCGAAGCGCTGCATTTGATCGGCTTCAACTATATTATGGATACTGACTTCTCAGCCGATTTAACGATCATGGAAGAAGCGAAGGAATTCTTAGATCAGTATACGCATAAGGATGAACATAAATTTCCAATGTTTACTTCATGTTGCCCAGGATGGGTCAGATATTGTAAAGCGCATTATCCACAGTTCGTCGATCAGATCTCGACGTCTAAATCCCCACAGGGCATGTTTGGGGCCATTGCCAAAAGCTATTACGCCCAGCTGTTAGATATTGATCCACATCATATTTATGTTGTATCGATCATGCCATGTTTGGCCAAGAAAGCCGAATGTGCACTGCCAACATTAAAAGATGCGTGCGGTGATCCTGATGTCGATGTCGTTTTAACGACACGTGAGATCGATAGTATGATCCGTTCCTTCTCAATCATGCCAAATAGTATTGGTGAACGTGCCTTAGACTTGCCTCTTGGCATTGGCTCTGGGGCCGGCAATATCTTTGGGGCGACCGGTGGTGTTATGGAAGCAGCCTTACGTACGGCTTACTATTATGTGACCGGAAAGAATCCTGATCCTGATGCCTTCAAAAATGTGCGAGGCATGAAGGGCTGGAAAGAATCGACATTTGACTTAGCCGGCAATGAAGTCAAAGTCGCCGTTGTCAACGGTCTTGGCAATGCCAAACACTTACTTGATGAACTCGCAGCTGGCAGAGTGTCTTATGACTTCGTCGAAGTCATGGCCTGCCCAGGCGGCTGTGTCGGTGGTGGCGGTCAGCCATTTACGAATGATGAATTCAAAGCGCCGGAACGTGCCGAAGTCCTTTATGAACAAGATCGTGCCAATACGCTGCGTTTCTCTCATGAAAATCCATCTATCAAGGATGTCTATGAACATTTCTTAGGCGAACCAGGCTCTGAGTTAGCCGAAAAGCTTCTTCATACTGATCAGCACGGCTGGAAGATGCCTCAAGAAAAATAACGATGCAAAGCTCTCTCACGAGAGCTTTTTCTCGTTGTGAATATTTAATGTATGTGTTTTCATTATTTGTCTTAATCGTGTTATACTAAGGAAAGTACGAAGGGGGTCTATTATGTTAAAACTAGCAGTCTATGGAAAGGGCGGTATTGGCAAATCCACAATGACGAGCCATTTATCAGCTGCTTTCGCAAGTATGGGAAAAAGAGTGATCCAGATCGGCTGTGATCCCAAAGCGGATTCAACGATCAATTTATTACATGGAGAACCTTTAAGACCTGTCATGGAGTCGCTCAAGGAAGGCATTGAACCAGAGTCTATCGAAGAGATCTCAAAAATCGGCTATGGTGGCGTGCTCTGTATTGAGACCGGTGGTCCAACACCAGGACTTGGCTGTGCCGGACGAGGGATCATTGCGACATTCCATCTTCTAGAAGACCTGGAATTATTTGAAACATTCAAGCCAGACGTCGTCCTTTATGATGTCTTAGGTGATGTCGTCTGTGGCGGCTTTGCGGCACCAATTCGTGAAGGCTATGCCGAAGATGTCCTGATCGTGACCTCAGGGGAGAAGATGGCCTTATATGCGGCAAATAATATTCAGACGGCCGTGAAGAACTTTGAAGATCGTGGCTATGCGAAAGTCAAAGGTCTGATCTTAAACCATCGAAACGTTGAAAATGAATATGAAAAGGTCGAAGCCTTTGCCAAGGACCATGATCTTTCCATCATTGGAGATATTCCAAGATCCAATGAGATCTTACATTATGAAGAATTAGGCATGACCGCTGTGGAAGGTGATCCTGAGGGCGAGATCGCAACGATCTTTAAAAATCTGGCGAAGGAGCTTTTACATGATGAGTAAGCCTGATTATTACACAGTCGCCTATTTAGCAGATCATGAGATTCCCGAGATCTTTGATACTGGGAAACATCTGATCTATTCTTCTCCAGCGACTTTAGCATTCAATTCCCCAGGGGCGCAGGGCTTTGGCGTCAAGCGTGCCGGCTTATCGATTCCTGGCAGTGTGATGCTCATCGTCAGTCCGGGATGCTGCGGGAGAAATACATCGGCCATCACGGTCAATGACGTCTATAAAAATCGTTATTTCTATTATCTGATGGATGAGACGGATATTATTACTGGACGTCATTTACCAAAAATCAAGGAAGCCGTGAAGGAGATCGTCGATTTCTTAGATCAGAAACCAAGTGTCGTGATGATCTGTATCACCTGTGTGGATGCCCTCCTGGGCACGGATATGGAAAGAGTTTCAAGAGAATGTGAAGCGTATGCGCATGTCAAGGTCCGTCCTTGTTACATGTATGCTTTAACACGAGAAGGACGTCGTCCACCAATGGTCCATGTCAGAGAATCTTTGTATTCTTTGTTAGAATCTTTACCAAAAGATGTGCATACCGTCAATCTGCTTGGCTATTTTGCTCCATTAAACGATGATTGTGAACTGTATGACTATTTGCACAAGATGGGTCTTACGACGATCAATGAATTATCCCGCATGGAAAGTTATGACGCATTCTTAGAGATGGCCCATGCCAACTTCAATTTGATCTTACACCCCGAAGCCAGAGCGGCCGCCAAGGATCTACGTGAACGCCTCAATATTGGAGATATTGAACTGACCCGTTTTTATACGATCGACTTCATCCATCGTCAGTATCAGGCCTTTGCCCATGCCTTAGGATCAAGCATCGATGATACAAAAGACTATCAGACACTTAAAGAGCGTATTGAACAGGCGCATTATCATGCTAGATTAGCCATTGGCGAAACATGTAACCTTGATCCGATCGAAGCTGCTTTAGCGTTGAGTCTTTATGGCTTTGATGTAAAAGAGATCTACTGTACGATCAATGACACTCAGAAACAATACTTAAACATGTTAAAAAAGATCTCACCAGAGACGAAAGTCTACTGTAATAATGAACCAACGATGCTTTATTATGACAATGAAGCGGAAGATCTTGATTTCACGATCGGTAAGGATGCGGCTTTCTATCATCCCGATCTTCCCAACATTCCATTTAATGAAGATGTTCAGCCATTTGGCTATCAGGGCGTATCCCTGTTATTAGATCGCATTGAGGAGGTGCTTTCATGAAAGGCTTAAGAAAATATTTAACACCTTTTGCGCCGGATCAGTCCGGAGCCGTTTCGATGCTCTATGAAGCAGGGGGACTGATCATCATCGTCGATGCCGGTGGCTGTACTGGCAATGTGTGCGGCTTTGATGAACCACGCTGGGAAAGTTCTAAAAGTGCGATCTTCTCGGCAGGTTTACGTGATATGGATGCCATCTTAGGGCGTGATGACCTCTTGATCAAAAAGATCAAGAAAGTCATGACCCGACTGGATGCTTCATTTATTGCTTTGATCGGGACGCCAGTCCCAGCTGTCATCGGCACAGATCTCAAAGGCTTAGCGCATATTTTAGAAACGCAGATCCATAAAAAGGTGATCACCTGTGATACAAGCGGTGTCTTCTTGTATGATACCGGTATTGAAAAAGCGCTGAATGCCTTTGTCAAAGCTTTTGTCGATGATCAGAAAACTGAAAAAGAGATCGGTGTGCTGGGATTTACACCATTAGATTACACCTGTCCTAAAAATAAGCATTATAATTACTATGATACGATCGAAGATGTTGTCTGTGCCGGGTCCTTGAAGAAAAACTATGTGGCTAGTATGGCAGGTTTAAAAATAGCAAAGTATATGGAACGGACATATTCCATTCCTTATGAGATCGGTTATCCTGATGATCTTTATCCAGACATCAATGGAAATCATGTGTTAGCCATTACGACCCAGGCCATCGGTCTTGATTTAGCAAAAAAGTGTCCAGACTTAACGATCGCCAGTTACTTTATGATGAAGAAAGCCTATATGCGTGGGCAGGATGTGATCTTAAAGGAAGAAGATGATCTCATTGATCTCGTGAGATCTCATGATTATGATGTCATTATCGGTGATCGAGACTATCAAAGGATGTTGCCATTTTATAAAGGTAAGTGGATCCCGCTTGAACATTTTGCGGTCTCAGGAAGCAAGGTGATCCAATGACTATTATCATTAAAGTCTATGGCATCGTGCAGGGGGTCGGCTTTCGTCCGACGATCGCCCGTCATGCCAAAGCCCTCAATGTGACGGGGACGATTGCCAATAAAGGCCCTTATGTCGAGATCATCGCCAGCGGGTCAAAGGAAATTCTTGATGCTTTTGTCAAAAAGATCAAGAAGGAGCCGCCTAGACGTGCTGAGATCATTAAGATGGATGTGAGAAAAAGTGAAGAACGCTCATTTGATGCATTTTCCATTATTACGTCGAAGAAGACGAAGGGGCCGATCTTCATTCCGCCCGATATTGCGACGTGTGAAGAATGTACGAAGGAGCTTTTTGATCCCCATAACCGACGTTATCTGCATCCGTTTATCAACTGTACGAGCTGTGGCCCTCGTTTAACGATCTTAGAGGGTCTGCCTTATGATCGTGAACGCACGAGCATGAAGGAATTCCCAATGTGTGACACATGTGCCAAGGAATATCATGATCCATCATCTCGCCGTTATGATGCCCAGCCAGTCTGCTGTAACGATTGTGGGCCTGAGGTGTATCTCTTAGATACCGACATTAAAGGACGAGAGGCCATCATAGAAGCAAGAATTGCTTTAAGTGAAGGCAAAATCGTCGCCATTAAAGGCATCGGCGGCTTCCATTTAGCCTGTGATGCTCGTAATGAAGAGAGTGTTATGAGACTAAGAACACGTAAGCATCGTCCAACGAAACCCTTTGCGGTCATGGCCAAAGATTTAGAAACGGCTAAAGGCTTTTGTGAGATCGATGATGTCCAGGAAAAGATCATGACTGGTCATCGTAAGCCGATCTGTCTGCTTCCTAAAAAAGAAGGCCTTGCAAAAAGTGTGGCACCAGGCAATCCTTTTATTGGGGTGATGCTTCCCTACGCACCACTACAGATGTTATTATTTCAGTATAATGATGGCATCACGACACCAGATGTGTTAGTGATGACAAGTGCTAATGATTCTGGTGCGCCGATCACCCATAACGATGAAGAGGCAAGAAAAGAATTGTCTTCATTAAGTGATCTGATCTTATCGCATAATCGTAAGATCCGCGTGCGCTGTGATGACTCTGTTTTAGACTTCGATGAAGGACAGCCTTATATGATTCGACGCTCCCGTGGTTATGCACCATTACCTTATATGATGTCAAAGTCGTTTCGAGGAGATGTCTTAGCCATTGGTGGAGAGCTCAAGAATACATTTTGTGTTGGTAAGGATGAATTATTTTATCCATCAAGCTATATTGGCGATTTGAGTGATATTCGCTCGATCGACTCTTTAAAGGAAACGTCACGATTGATGTGTGAATTATTAGAAACAAATATTCAGGTCGTTGCCTGTGATCTCCATCCCCTTTATCATTCAAGAGAAGTGGCGGAATCACTTGGCAAACCGGTCGTTTATGTCCAGCATCATTATGCCCATATCTTATCGTGCATGGCGGAAAATGATACGTTTGAAACGGTTTTAGGCGCTTCTTTTGATGGCACCGGTTATGGTGAAGATGGGACGATCTGGGGTGGTGAGATCATGCTCTGTGATCTTGATGGTTATAAGCGTTTAACAAGTATCAAACCATTCTTACAGGTCGGTGGCGATGCCTCGAGCAAGGAAGGCTGGCGTATTGCGGTCAGTCAGATCCTCAGTCTGTATGATGATCCTGATCGCATTATTGAAGCCCTTGATCTTTGTGACGCAAAGACGTTAAAGTTTCAAAAGATGATGCATGAACGTAAGATCAATACCGTGGTTTCGACAAGTGCCGGTCGTCTTTTTGATAGCATTTCCGCCATCCTTGGCCTGAAAAAAGCTTCAAGTTTTGAAGGGGAAGCGTCGATGGCTTTAGAATATGCGGCTATGCAAGGCGTGCATGAAGTCCCTAAAACGATCACAAATCATGAATACATTGCGACCGATGCACTCACTGCCTATATCATAGAGGAACGATTAGCAGGGAGAGACGTTCATGAGCTCGCCTATGAATTCCATATTTTACTAGCAAGAATGATCAGTGAAGCGCTGCTTGCTTATAGTCAAAAAACAAAGATCAAGACGATCGCCTTAAGTGGTGGTGTCTTTCAAAATACGTTATTATTAGATGAAGTGAAAAAAATCTTAAAACATTCGCATTGCAAAGTGCTGACACATCACTTAGTGCCTTGTAATGACGGCGGGATCGCCTTAGGTCAGGCCGTCTACGCCAGCAATGCGTTATCGAAAGGAAGAATCTAAAATGTGTGTAGGTTTAAGTTGTAAAGTTGTAAAAGTGAAAGGAAATGTCGCCATTGTGGATGCTACAGGCGCAAAACGAGAAGTTTCCGCTTCTTTACTTGACGATCTCATGCCAGGAGATTTCGTCATGGTCCATGCCGGTGCAGCGATTGCGAAGATCAACGATAATGATCAAAATGAAACGGATCAGCTGATGGAGGATCTCCTCAATGAATAAAGCCAAAGAGATCATCACGTCTTATACAGGTCCTAAGATCCGCATTATGGAAGTCTGCGGGACCCATACGCATGAGATCTTTCGTTTAGGCATTCGTTCGATTTTACCGGACAGTATTCAACTGATCTCCGGTCCCGGCTGTCCCGTCTGTGTGACACCGGTCGACTTCATTGATGAAGCGGTCTACTTAGCCTTAGAAAAAGGCTGTACGATCACGACATTTGGCGATCTGGTCCGTGTGCCAGGGACAAAGATGTCACTCTCGCAGGCAAGAGCCGAGGGGGCAAAGGTGAAAGTCGTTTATTCACCGCTTGATGCGGTCAAATATGCCAAAGCGCATCCGGAGGAAGACGTTGTCTTCTTATCGATTGGGTTTGAGACAACGACACCATCCGATCTCTTAACGATTGAAGAATGTGAAGAAGAGGGAATGACGAACTTTTCTCTTCTTACGGCCAATAAGACGATGCCCCAGGCGTATGAAGCGATGAAGGATGCCTGTGATGCGTTCTTATATCCTGGTCATGTCCATGCCATCATTGGTACGAAGGACTGTTACCATATGTTAGAAAAAGGGGTCAGCGGTGTAGTTGCTGGCTTTACGGCCAACGAACTGTTGACGGCCATTGCGATTGCCGTCAAGAAATTAAGTGAAGGTCAGCCATTTTTTGTCAATGCCTATCCTCGTGTCGTGAAGGATGAAGGCTCACCAAAAGGAATGGCTATCATCGACAAGTATACACAGCCGATCGATGTCTCATGGCGTGGTCTAGGCGTCATTCCTCACTCTGGCTTAGGGTTAAGAGAAGCTTACGCCGCTTATGATGCAAGAAA
>ONFH01000214.1 GCA_900317015.1 uncultured Erysipelotrichaceae bacterium
ATATACTTTCTGACCGTGTCGATGCTGGCGCCGCCTGTCGTACAGATGAAATAGCTTGAGCTCCAGAAAGCGTCTCCCCAGAGCATGTCTTTGTACTGGTCTGCATATCTTGCTCTTACGGTCTTGGACAGCTGCGTCTTAAGACTGCAGATGCATTTTGCAGGTGCCATGTTCGGATCCATTGACAGCAGCAGATGGACATGGTCTCTGTCGGCATTCATTTCCATCAGCTCTCCGCCGTATCCCTTCATGAGTCTGGCAGCTTCGTCCTTCATTAAGTCCGCCATTTCATCAGTGATGACTTTCCTCCTGTACTTTACTACAAAAACGGCATGGTATATGAGCAGATACACGGAATGCTGCTTTCTTTTAAGTTCATTGTCATTCATAAGCGAACCTCCATTCTTTCATACATAAAATTGAAATATATGCGATTTCATGCTATAATTATAGCATATAGAAGGACATCTTTGCAAATTGGAGGCGACGGCTATGAAGACAACGGTCAGAACAGAAAGGTACTATCTCGACGAGATGACAGATGAAAAGCAGAGGCTGGACTTCATGAAGATGAAGGTGACGGTTCAGGAGCTCAGTGCGATCCGTATCAGAGGATACAATGCCTACTGGTTCTATAAGAACAGCCCGGAGGATCCCAGAAATTTCCTCGATGATACAGTGAAATCACCTGTATACGCCTATGCAAGATCACTCGGCCTGAGCAGCTACTATGCCAATATACTGGATCCCGTCATTACGGGGATCTACAAGTCTCAGGAGACAAACAGTAAAAATCGCATTGACGATCTCAAGGCTGACATCAGCGAGACGAAGAGGAAGCTGAAGTCCCTGAAGAGCAGTCTCGCAAATACGAGGAAGCTCAAGCAGTCGCTTGTCAGATACGGCACGACAGGAAAATTTTCTAAGCCCTATAAGTGCTGCCGGCTCGGCATTGACAGCGATGGCATGATGAAGGGAACTCAGAAACCCTGCACATGGCAGGAGTATGAGCACACTATAGACGAGCGAATTCGAAGCAAGAGAGCCCACATCGGGCAGATTACCGACAGACTGCATCGCCTTGAACAGAATCTGAAGAAGGTTAAGTCTGAACCGCCTAAAAGATCCATCTTCGGAGGACGAAGATTCTACAAAACCAAGGACACCGTTGGATGCGATGACGCATGGAAGAGGGCGTTCCATGATGCAAGATATGGTTCATTTACGGTCGGGGGCAGAGCGGACCTGGACGGGCGCAATGCCGTCGTTCTCTATGAAAACGGCGGGCTGACATGGACTCTGCCGTTCGGTCTTGGCAAGGCACGTCTCGAAAAGTTCGTCCCGGTGCGCTTTTCCGAAAAATACTATGCCGCTCTCGAGAATCCAAAATATCCGATCGCCTATACGTTCGCTTTTAAAACGGACAGAGATGGAAGAGAGTACATGACGGTTTCAGTGTGCTTTACGGTTCCCGACGAAAGAAAGGCCTTTGATGCTTCGCACGGCGTCATCGGCGTGGACCTTAATGCAGATCACTTCGCATGGACGGAGACATCGCCTTCCGGTGAAAAAATGAAAAGCGGCGTCATCGGATTTGACGTTCTGCATGCGACAAAAGGCCAGACGGACGAAGCGCTCGGACGCGCTGTCGCTGAGCTCATCGGAATCTGCATGGCAGCGAAGAAGCCGCTTGTCATGGAGGACCTGTCAATGAAGAACGCAAGACGTGGCATGCACTATCAGGGAAGACTGCGCAACCGGATAATATCGCAGTTCGCCTTTGATAAGATGACTGCACTGATAGCCAGCCGTGCAGAAAGGAACGGGGTGCCCGTCAGATGCGTCAATCCGGCCTACACGAGCCTTATCGGAAAGACGGTCTACATGAGGAAATACGGCATCTCCATTCATGAGGCTGCCTCATACGCAGTTGCGCTGAGAGGCGCCCGGCTTGAGCCGCCTCTGCTTCCTTCAGGAATCATGGCCCTTGTGCCGGAAAAGAAAAGGGACGGTATCGTCATTGGAGACTGGTCTGACTACTTCAGGCTTCTGAAGGCTCTTCAGGCTGCAGTAAAGAAGATTCCGAAGCATATGTTCTATCTCCCGCCGGAAAGAATACCACACTAGAAAACACACGCAGACATGTTCATCTGTTTCATAATAACTGACTGCTGACTACACATACTGTTGTACTGCCTGCGACGTACCTGCGTTCCGCCCTCTCAATTGTCAGAGACGGCGGAGCATAGGGACGGACGCGCCGCAAGGCATTGAATACGCCCTGATCAGGAGCCGCCGGACCTTTTTAGTCTGTCAGGATCACCGTTCAGGGAATACGCAGGAAGCTGATTGACCTGCGGTTCTGAAAGCTCGCTCTTCGGAGCGGTGCTGAAGGAATCCCCAACCGACGCCGGTGTCAGCCGGTCGTCGGTCGGGGTATATCAAGGCGATGGGCTTATATTCTTGCAGGTTTTGGTATTTTGATTATTAATATTCAAAGAGTGCCTGCTTCATTCTTATTGATTTTCAAGAGTGCTTTTACACCAATGGCTGGGATCGGTGGTTTTGCCGGTGCAACAGTGAAAGATGCGATTCGTTATGGTGTCGCTCGAGGTCTTTATTCTAATGATGCCGGGACTGGCTATGGTATGATCGCTCATGCAAGTGCCATAACAGATCATCCTGTACGTCAGGCTTCATGGGGCTGGGGCGAAGTTTTCCTAGACACAATTGTCGTTTGCTCAGTCACTGCTTTATCACTCATTACAACTAATGTTTATGTCACGCATCCTGGTGTTACTTCTGCAAGACTTACAACTGTGGCCTTTGGGATTGTTTATGGCCAGTTTGGGAAATACTTTATGGCCTTAGCCATTACCGTCTTTGCCTGGACGACGATCATCGGTATGTACTACAGCTGTGAAAAGTCTGTCAACTATGTTTTTGGTGATACCAAAAGAAACAAGATCTTTACGAAGATTTATATGCTTTATTATTTAGTGCCTTGTGTATTCTTATATAATGTCCAGGCTAATACCTTATGGGCGATGACTGATATCCTCTCTGGTATTTATGTCATTGTCACAATGGTCTTTATCTATACAAAGCAGGGTGAGATTATGCGTTTATTTAAAGATTTCTGGGATCGTTATCTACCTCTGAAAGAAAAGGGCGAAGATGTGCCACCGGTTGTTTATGGGAATGATCAAATATATGTAAAGAAGGAGTAAGTACAATGAATGAATACTTTGTCATTGATGGCGCTATGTCGAGTGCTCTAGAAGAGCTTAATTGTCCATCACTAAACAATAAATTATGGACAGCTGCGGTCTTAGCAGAAAGTCCTGAACTTATTAAACAG
Organism: uncultured Erysipelotrichaceae bacterium; assembly: GCA_900317015.1. GTDB lineage: Bacteria > Bacillota_I > Bacilli_A > Erysipelotrichales > Coprobacillaceae > Intestinibaculum. Next base: position 3,362 of record ONFH01000214.1, read on the forward strand.
GTGCATTTGAATTATTTTGAAGCTGGAGCTGACTGTGGGATTACCGCAAGCTATCAGGCTTCTATTAAAGGTCTCATGGAAGCGGGCTATACAGAAGAAGAGGCCGAACATTTTATTACGATATCCGTAGATCTCTTTAAAGAAGCAAGAGATGAATGGTGGAAAAATGCTGATCATGAGAAGCGTAGTTATCCATTATGTTTAGGGTCTGTGGGTCCTTATGGGGCCTATTTAGCCGATGGCAGTGAATATCGTGGCCATTATAAAGTCTCTGATGAAGAACTTTATGATTTCCATAAACGTCGTATTGAATTATTACATGAAGCAGGTGCTGATGTGATTCTCTTTGAAACAGATCCATCCTTAAGAGAAGCGCTTGTGGAAGCAAAAATAGGGGAAGAATTAGGTGTTGATTACTGGATCAGCTTCTCATGTCGAGATGGCCATCATACCAATGAGGGACAGACAATGGAAGAATGCGTCAAAGCATTAGCTGATCATCCTCATTTAAAAGCGATTGGCATTAACTGTACCGATCCACGCTTTGTCACCGATTTGATTTATGATCTTGTCAAAGTCACAGATCTTCCCATCTTTGTTTATCCAAATAGTGGAAAGGTTTATGATCCAGTAACTAAGACCTGGTCAAATGAAGATGAGAATATCTCATTTGGTGATTATGCTTTAGCTTGGTATAAAGCCGGGGCAAAAGGCGTAGGGGGATGCTGCACAACAACAGAAGAACATATCCGTGAAGTACGTAAAGCATTAGATCATTATCTTGAAATAAAAGACATTAAACACATTCAACTCTAAAGACGGTGAACATTCATCGTCTTTTTTGTATGTTTTGCTCATCTTGCATTTATTATTTATCGGACATACAATTTAACTATGAAGGGACGATGAGTTATGAAGAAGAAAATACTTTCATTATTAGTTGCTGGAGCTATGATAGGGGCACTCTATATGCCAGTTGAAGCAAAAACGGCCACTTTAAAAGCCAGTCACTTTAAATCAGATCAAGTGACATTATCTTGGAATAAGTTTGGTAAAAACTATACGATTTATCGTAAAACAGGAAAGACGTATAAGAAACTTACGACAACACATTCATGTTCTTATACCGATCATAAACTAAGTGACAAGGTCACTTATACATATCAAGTGAAATCGGGGAATACAAAAACAAATACCGTATCTAATAAGTATTCTCATGTCTCATTTGCGAAAGAAAAGACACTATGGGAAAACGGCATGTCGAAAGACAAGAAAAAACTTGTCAGTGATTTTGCCGCACGTTTTATCAATGAAAAGATTAAACCAGGGATGTCGCCAATCATCAAACTAGAAATCGCCGGAAAAGTCGTTGGGGATCAAGCCAGCTATGAGCAAAATTATAAATATGCAACATCCTATTCTTATGGGCCGGTCAAATATCATAAAGCTGACTGTGGTGGCTATGCGGCGCTATTTAAAGCCTTGTGTGATGCGATGAAGATTGGCTGCTGGGTCGTTCAGCCAGGATTCGATGAAAGTCGAGAATTAACAGCTCATATTTTCAATCTTGTGAAGTATAAGGGTAAATGGTATGCGGCCGATGCTGAAGGCAGTTTCTCCTTTCAAAGTGGAGGCTGGCTTAATAAAGTGAACAAAAAAGGAAAGTGGATTTATAAAGACACATTTGCAAAAGTTGTCAAAAAATATCACTTAAATGTAGCGACGAATATTCGCGTTCAGCACATTCCTCATGTCACAGATTATTATAATGGGAATGATGATAGCTATGGCTCAATTTATGTAGATGACGAGACCACGCAAATAGGTCCCTCTTATGAAGAATCATTGACACCTTTTAATGATTATTACCGCTTTATGATTGGTAAAAATAATACGCCATTCTTAAAGACACTTTCAAAGCAAAAGAAACAGTTCGATCAGGCAAACCAATTATTTGTAAAAAAGAATGCGGCTGTAATGGCCAAATTTAACGAAGTCCTTAATCTTTATAAAAAGGTACAAAAAAATGGTAATGGTCCGCTTGATCACAGTGTGGATGTTTATTTTGAAGTGAAAAAACTCAATCAAATGAATCATGCGACACGCTTTACGATCTACTTAAATAGTCCTTATGATGATCTTTCAATTACTTATAATATAAATGGAGATATTGTAAAACGTGTAGGCAATTATGACAAAATAAAAAATCAAATCAAAAAGGCTCTTCATATCGATGACGATGATAATAGTAATAATGTAGTCGATGATTATGATGATCAGCCAAGAAACGACTCACCAACAACACCAACATACGATAGCAGTGATACTTATATGTAAAGGAGATCCCTATGTCAGGAACGATCACACTCAAAACCAAAAGACTTGTTTTAAGACGCTACACAACGAAAGATGTAGAAACTTTATATCATGATTATGGATGCAATAAAAATATGCGTACCTATACCGGATGGAATCCTTATCCTTCATTAGAAGCGACGAAAGAACTTGTAGAAAATACAATCAAGAGTTATGAAAATCCTAGAACTTATAGCTGGGCCATTGAAAGAGAAGGGAAGATGATCGGAACGATTGCTGGCTATGACTATCATGAACAAGAGAATACGATAGAACTCGGCATTAGCATTGCCCAGCCATACTGCCATCAAGGCTATGCGAGTGAAGCAATGCAGGCCGTTATTGATTATCTTTCTTTAAATGAGAAGATCAAAACAATCAAAGCCTGGTGTGCGCGTGAGAATCTTGGCTCGAAAAAAGCAATGGAAAAATGTGGCATGATCTTAGAAAGTGTGGATAGAAATGCTCTAAAAGTAGAGGATCACACTTATGATTTACTAAATTATGTCTATCGATCAGACGTCTTATAATTTGTTCTTGCTTTTATAAGCTTTATGTTGTATAAAAGAAGCGTGGTGTCTCCCAAACGCGAATCTGGAGCCCACACTTTTCATAAATTTATGTGAGACACTTTTTGTGTCTCGTTTTTTTTGAGAGAAAAACAAAGAATCCCGAAGGATTCTTTGCTTGTTAAGAGATCGAATTGACCCATTTAATAAAGTTTGTCGTTGAGTCGCCAGTACGTTCAGCCGTTGTATGACCTTGTTCCCAAACAGTTGTAAACTTCACGTTCTTGACATTCTTATTATTCTTAAGGGCAAGGGCTAAGTTCATTTCTGTCGTACTTGCTGTATCATCCTGAGCAATCCCAGTATTAATACGCCAGTATTTGGCAACCTTTGTCGTGTTATAACCTTTGTAGTAAGATGTAAGGTAGTACATTGGATTATACATATTCATACGTGTGGCAAGGGATGTTTTTAAAGAATCTGTCGCCTTTAAAGCATTGATGTAGGCCGTTGCATAAGAACTCTTATAACCAGAAAGTTTCGCATATTTAGAGGCATTCTTCTTTAAAAGGGAAGCCATTATAGCATCAAAATGCGCAGTCTTTGAATTGCCAGTCCCAAATAACATATTTTCACCCTGACTCTTACTTAAGCTATCAAAAGCTCCGACATCTTTTGTCGCAGACTTACAGTTTGTGACAAAGCCTTTTAAATTTAAGACGGTTGCCGTATTGGTTTTTTCATTATACTTGATCCATGTGCCATTCTTATTAAGTGCGGCAATATACGATTTTGCGGTTTTGTACGTCTTAGATGATTGACTTGATGTACTTGCACCTGGTGCTGTCGTACTTGATTTGGACCCTGATGGGGTACCGCTAGGCTTTGATCCAGACGGTAAGGAACTGCTTGATTTTGAACTCGCTTGACTTGATGAAGACGAAGACATGGAAGTGGCACTGCCACCTGACATATCACCCATTGTTGCCGACTGACCCGTTGTATAAGGGAAGGTTGTATCTTTCAAAAAGTTATTGAGAGATGTCTGAATGACCTTAATCAAATAATTATAGTAGCTTCCGGATAAATAGATCCCAGAAGAGCTCTTTGAAAGTTTTAATGTTGTAGAACCATTCTTAAGACCAAGCTTATTAATATAATTGGCATAGGCTTTAGCCATATCATTGGAAAGAGCCTTGGTAAATGTGCCTGAAGCTCGTGTGCCACTTGATGAGAACTGTCCAAGCATCCATTCATAAGATTCATTGGCGGTATCTAAATTTGTGATTGGACACCAGGCCATGACATAGTTAATGGCATCACTGATATAAGTCCCGCTCTTTGTTTTCATAATGGAACCAATCTTTTCTAAGTATTTAAAATAAAGTGAACTATCGCCACTGGCCCCTAAGATACTGCTTTGAGCACCGCCACCACTGTGGCCAAAGGCGACAAACTTATTTGTATTACCAGGAATCTTCGATAAGTTATAACGAATATAACGAATGGCAGACTTAAGATCTGTGGCACCAGATGGTGCACCACTTTCACGACCACGACATCCTGCATACACATAAACATAGCCGGCTTTTAAATATTTAGAAGATGAAGAATAATCATAAGCGGTCTGTGAAGCTTGAGAACTATAACCAGCGGTATTAATAGGGAAGATCACCGGTGATGTTTTTGCACTGTAGCCTTTGACTTTGCCTTTTGTATTAATCGTACATGTATACGTCCCATCACTATTCTTTTTCGCGTTCATATACTTGCCTGGTACATAAATAGCTAATTCTTCATAGCCTTTTTTCGCTTTCTTTGTACAATAGGAGATGCCTATTTGATAATACACATCATTTGTTGTGTCATATTTCCATTTCTTATTGTTTAATGAGAGTTGACTTATGTTACTTGGATTACTGACCTGACTTGCTAAAGAGGTGGTTGATGACTTCTTGCTTGTGGAAGTAGAAGAACAGCCACTGATCACCATCGTTAGCGAGAGTAAGACAGTAAGCACACTTACTATTTTCTTAAATTTCATTTTTTTCGTCCTCCTTATTTTATCATAGGCAGATTTTTTTCCTTTTTCAAAGAAATGGATGATTTCACGTATTTCCCCAATATAATCCAACATTTTACCAAAATGATGTATTTTGTAAGTGAGGACATTTAACATGTAAGTTACGTATATGCTATTGCTCCTTAAAATTATGCAGTTATACTAAAGATGAAAGAGGTGATGATCATGCTCATAAAAATTGATTGTCCTGATGAAGACTATGTGAAACAAGAATTGCGTGAAGGACATGTGACATTTGATGATGACGCTCCTTATGTCTTAACCATAAAAAAGACCAATCATTTGCGATTAAAAAACCAATTGATTGCTTTAAATGCCATCATCTACATTGAATCATTTTCTCATGACATCATCATTCATACGAAAGATCAAGATATTAAGGTCAGAGTTTCCTTGACAGAATTAAATAAACTGCTCAATGATGATTTCTTACGCATATCGAAATCTATCATTATTCGTAAGGATCAAATCGTTCATGCGAAAGCTTATTTTTCTTCAAAGTTTCGCTTAACGATGAGTAATGGTGATGAGGTTGATGTCACAAGAACGTATTATTATCTGTTTAGGGAAACCTTTGAATTGTGAGGTGAGCGATATGTTAAAAACATTAACAACTTATTACATCATATCCTTACTGATCATCATCGTTTTTATGATTGGTAGTATTATGCTTTATTATTTGTATTACAATAAGCAAATTAATAAACGTATTATCGATCATGTCAAAGGGCGTCATTTGATCACACCATTTCAGGTTGCTCTTATCATCGTCATCATAAGTTTAACGCTAAGCGTCTTTGATACATACATTTACAATAGAAACTATTCTAAGGCCTATCAAACACGTATCATCAATAGCACTGGTGAATTTGAAGAAAAAAAGATATCTTCAAAACGATTAATACAAGACTATGACAAGCATACACTTAAGACAAAATATGAAATCGTCATTTACTATACGGTCAAACATCCCGTTTATAGTGTAGATGTGCCTAAAGCTTACGTGATCTTTAAGCCTGTTAAAAAAGTCGCATGCACGCAAACATACTATTCTGTAAAAGAGTTCAAATTTGATGATCATGCTCTGCCGTTTATCAATCTTACAAATAAATCACAAGCATTAGCCTTCACAACACGCTTAAGTGGAACAACGATTCATCTGACATTTGATCAATATTATTATTCTCAAGAAGTTATTAATGCCTATACCAATAAAAATGATGATATCGATCTTCAATTTTCTGAAAAATTAAAGCAAAAAGCTTTTGGTAAAGAGCATTTGGAAATCGCAGTAAAGGTGTGAGAAATATGAAAAAGAAATTATGGATTTTAGTAACTACAGCACTTATTATTATTGTTCTCATGAGTGTATGGACTATTCATCGTAATAGCCAGAAAAGAAGTGATGCAAAAATCATAGGTGAAATAACTCTTAAGAGCACCGTTCAAAAAACAACGTTTGAACTTGCTGATGACTTTAGAAATTCACTTACAGAAGATGAATACACAAAACATACGACCAAAAGAAGTGACTATAAACTGATCTATTTCACAAAGGATCACCTCAATAAAGAAGAAGGAGCGGCTGGTGAAAGTGGTAAATGGATCTATGCCTTCTTATATGATCAGAGTACGTCAAAACAGCCATCCTATCTTTATCTCACGACAAAAAGTGATGTCTATAAAACAAAGGACACACATTCACTATTGACTAAAGAAACAAGTCGCGCCTATATCATAGAAGCAGATTCAAAAGCTCTTAAAAAAGGCCATTACTCTTTAACCATTGAAGCCGGGCATATCTCACTTGCACAGTATCATAAAGAGTACAAAAATAATAGGCCACAGTTTAAAGACAAAGTGACATTTATCATCACGCTTACTCAAAAATAAGAGCTCAAAAATAAGAGGAAGTGATCATCGGATGGATGATTGAACTCAAAAATCCTGTTTGATATAATGAGTAAACAGGGGAGATGAGTCTATGGCCATTGAGAATCTTGGATTAGAAATACGTATTTTATCAAATCTTATTTATGATAAAGCGAATAAGGTCACGATGAGTGAAGAGAATCTGTCTTTTCATCAGGCATCTATTCTTCAGTATTTGAAGGAGAATAGAGATAAAGAGATTGTGCAAAAGGATATTGAACATTTATTTTCTATTAAACGTTCAACCGCGAATCAAATGTTAAAATCTCTTGAAGCACGTCAGCTCATCAAACGTGTGACATCACCAAAGGATGCAAGAAAAAATATTCTCATCATCACCGATGAAGGCTTAAAAACATATGATCATTTAGCCAGTCATCTCCATGAGGTGGTTGTGAAGCTGCATGGTGATCTTTCAGAAGAAGAACTTGCCTCATTTCAAAAAACATTACGTAAACTATGGAGTAACATCGAATAGTTTACGTTTTCTTTTCTCTTAATTGTAAGTATTCTTACAGATAAAGAAAGATAGGACATCATATGGATCAGATATTAAAAGGAAAAGTGGCCATCGTCACAGGATCGGGACAAGGAATAGGAAAGGGGATTGCCCTTTATTTAGCTGATCAAGGAGCAAAAGTTATTACCAATAACCGAGCTCCTCTCGATAAAAGCAAGATCAAAAATACAGATCATCTCTCTAAATTAGATTTTACAAGAATGTTAGCTCTTAAAGGAGATGCCAAAAGCGTCGCCAAAGAAATTATTGAAAGAGGCGGTGAAGCCACGTATTTCTTTGGGGATGTCAGCAATCAAAAGATGGCCAATGCTTTGATAGAAAAAGCCATTTATACCTATGGACGCATTGATATTCTTGTCAATAATGCAGCGCTTCTTGGTCAAGGGACCATTGAGAACACGTCTGAAGAAGAGTGGGATCGTATGATCACGTCTAAAATGAAAGGGGGCCTATAACACAATGCATTTTGCGGTGCCTTATATGAAGAAACAAGGATTTGGTCGTATTTTAAATGCCTCTTCCAACGCCTGGCGTGGGATGGCAAACTTAGATGCTTATAGTGCAGCCAATTCTGGCATTGTTGGTTTAACAAAAGCGGCTGCTAAAGAGCTCTATGAAGATCATATTACTGTCAATGCCTACTGCCCTCAAGCTTCCTCACCAGGACATATTCTCGAATTCACCAAAACAATCCGTTCACTTGATGCTTCACTTCGCCCTGATGAAAAGAAAATGGCAGAAATTGAACGGCAACATGGTGATGCCTATCATCTTGCTCCATTTCTTGCCTATTTATGCACTGAAGAAGCAGAATATATTAATGGCAGTGTCTTTGGCGTGAATGGAGCAGGGCAGATCGACTATTTCTCAGAATCAGAGATTACCTCCTTACTTTCTAAAAAAGGGCTCTGGACGATTGAGGAATTAGCCGATGTTGTACCACATAAATCACTTAAGCATTATCTTCCAATTGATCAAAGGGACAGCTGGAAAGGAAGTGCGAGTGAAAACCTTTCACAAAGCGTGATCTTTGACCGTGGAGAGCCTTTTCCTGGTTTTTCCAATGAGGCTTATCTCAATATGATCTTAGGCTTTGATCATCCTTCCCATTGTTCCATCGGTAATGTAACATTTGGTCCCGGTTCTCATAACAACTGGCACCGTCACTTTGGTTATCAGGTGTTAATGGTAACAGGAGGAAAAGGGCTTTATCAGGAAAAAGGCAAACCGGTACGTTTTCTTTCTCAAGGGGATGTAGTCATCATTGAACCTGGAGTGACTCACTGGCATGGGGCGACCGCTCAAGACTGGTTTGTCCATTTAGGCATGATTTTAAATGAAGAAAAACCAACTGAGGACATGGGCATCTTGGGTGAAGAAGATTATCTTAAATGTAATAAGCAAGCAAGATAAAAGGACATTCTCAAAAATGTCCTTTATCTTGAATAATTTCCATTTACAAACGTAAAGTCTTCACTGTTGTCATAGTCATTACCATAGGCTTTCTTGCAGGCAATAATAAAATCGACTAATGTCCATACGCCAATCATACCACCAGTAAAAAGCTTAAGTAATCCTAGACCGATCTGACCTCGTACAAAGCGGTCCACACCAAATGTGCCTAGGAAAAAACAGAAAATCCAGGTGAAAATGTGCTTGTTATAAACACGAATATCACCACTGACATGATTCTGCTCATCACGTTTAGCAAGCAGATCACCGCCATGATAATAAAGGGCGACCTGATCATTCTTACAAGGATTTAAATAGTCGACATGATTAATAGGAATACGAGCGAGGCGACCATCGTTAATTTGAATGGTCACTTTCCCGTATTCAATTTCACGAATTCTTCCATACATAACTAAGCCCTCCAGTCGAAATCAGAATGGTGACCATCGCTATCGGCCATCTGTTTAATGGCTTTTGCTTCGGCTTCCATATCAAAGGCCTCTTGTGAATCGACAGAAGCGACATAGTCTTTAAGGATCTGACTGATTGATAGAATTGCGCCTTCCACACTGACCATCGCATTGTGCTGTGGTTCTGTTAAGGTAGGTTTTGATAATAGCTTCTTATAATAAGCGAGCTGCTCAATGGTTTTAGGTAAGTAGAATGTCTCAAACTTATTCATCGCCCCCTGTTCCACTTCATTTGAAAAGCTTGGGGAAAGGAGAAGCTTTGTATCTTCCTGGATACTTAATAAGGCATTTTTGACATCCGTGTTTTTCACCATCGGGATTAATTCATTAAGCAGTGAAAAGATTTCTGATGAACCTTCACTATATGTGTGATCCTCTTTTTGACGTGCTTTATGATTGGCTTTAATAATAAGTGTATCATCACTGATGGAAGCCTGCTGGAATCGTCCCGCTTGAATGAGCGCTTCTAAATCACTCATAACAGTGATGTGATCCTTATCTAATTCTTTCATAAACATAGATATAGGCGTACTGCGATACGTGCCAATAATAGGGGAGTAGAGACGATAAAGTTCATCAGTTGCTTCCACATCTAAAGGTCCCGTATCCGTCGAGTCAATCACATCATCCTTATTTCGTTTAGAAGGTCTAATAAGTAAAACGTAGACAATCACCGCTAAAGCGATTAAGCCCATATTTTCACTCTCTAATGAACTGACAAGTAAAACACCGATAATAACAATTGCAATAATATTTCTTTTATTATTCATAAACATCACTCCTTATGACGTGCTTCGAGTAATTTTGCTTTCAGCTGTGATTCAATGGTCTGTAATTCTTTTTCTGCCTCTAAACGCTTTGTAATGCCTTCTTCCTGAATACGTTTGACTTCATCAATCGTCGAAATTAACGCTTCATTGGTATGTTTTAATGTTTCTAAATCGACAATACTGCGCTCATTCGCAGTGGCGGCTTCAATGGTTGTCTGTTTTAAGACATCGGCATTTTCTTTAAGCATCTGATTCGTCATGTCAGTGACAAGCTTTTGGGCCTGGGCAGCCTTGCTGGCATGATGGACACCTAGAGCTAAGACCATCTGATTCTTCCAGATTGGTAAGGTATTGACGATCGTTGACTGAATCTTTTCAGCCATCATCGTATCAGAATTCTGCACAAGGCGAATCTGTGGGGCCATCTGTAAAGAAATGGTTCTTGTGAGTTCTAAATCATGAATTTTCTTTTCAAAACGATTGGCCTGATCAATCAAATCACGTACTTTCTGCGCATCTTCTTGACTGCCGCTTTTTTCTGCTTTGTTTTGTAAAGCAGGGATATCATGACTTTCGACAAGCGATAATTTCTTTTTACCAGCTGCAATATACATGGATAATTCTTTGAAGTAGCCTTCATTTTGTTTATATAGGCCATCAAGCATCGCAATATCCTTCATCAGCGTAAAACGATGGGCATCTAAGGCATTGGCAATCTTATTTAAGTTGTCTTCAGTGGTCGCATACTGGGCTTTCATGACATCTAACTGCGTTTTCTTTTTCGCAAAGAAGCCTTTTAAGCCATGCTTTTCTTCTTGTCCAAAGGAATCAATCTGACCGGCCATATTTGCTAAAAGTGTGCCCACTTCATCAAAGTCTTTGGTTTGCACACTCTTTAAGGCCTGATCAGAGAATTCCACCGAACGCTTCTGAGCGGATAAGCCATAATTGAGAATCTGCGATGTATTATTTAAATCAATCTTTTCGACAAATTCATCAATCTGTTTCTGTTCCTCAGGGCTAAACTCTTCTGATTTTTCTAATTCCTTGTCATCTTCTTTTTTTAAAGATGCATCATCACTTGTGAGATCTGTGAGATCATCATCAAATTGTAGTGTTGGTTTATAGTCACTCATAAAATAATCCTCCCATGTTGATCATTTCATATATTCTCTTTTGACCTGCTTACATTATATCAATCCTATAGTCCTCTTTACTATATGTAAAATTACAAATTTTAATGTACTTTCCGCTTTCTACTTCGAAATCTTTCACATCTTACGCAAGAAGGAGAAAATTGAGATCACGTTTATCCTAATACCCGAATATGTCTCGTATTTGAATTACATCTATAATCTGTGTAAAACGTATCTCGTCACAAATATATGTTACATACTGTTTCTTTTATGATACAAATACCAAGATTTGTCAGAGAATACTAAACACTCCGTAACGCTTTTCTTATGTAAGGTCTTTCATTATACTAGATGTGCAAAGAAAAAAGAAAAGGAGTTATAACAAAAATGGAAGGTATTGAATTAATTTGTTTTCAGATCATCTCAGCAGTAGGAACGGCTCGCTCAAATTATATTGAAGCGATCGATCTTGCCTCACAAGGAAAATTTGACGAAGCAGAAAAGCTCATTGAAGAAGGGCAGGAGATCTTTACAGAAGGCCATAAGGCACATGCAAAACTGATCGCCCAGTCTGTAAAAAAGCTGGCTGTAACGGTTTTACAGAATTCCGTATTAAGTATCGTCTTTATTTACATCAGCCAAGACAAGATCAAAACAGCAAAGAGGTTTCGACACTCATTGATTATTTTAATAAGATGGATCAGGAGAAGTCTGAATCAAAGATTGCCAAAACCGCCAAAATACTATCAGCTGTACAAACAATTATATTAAGAGGAATAGGGGCGAGCGGTGCCATTGCTAAATATGGCTCTTATATCTTTGACTCCTACGCCATCAACTGTACGTATATTGATGATCCGTTTATCTCTGTTCCTGATTATGATTTTTCCAATGCAGCTATTATCCTATTATCGATCTCAGGAAATTCTGATCAATTGATTGAGAATGCCTTCAGCTATCATGAAAAAGACGCTTATATCATTGCGATCACCAATTCTGAAGATTCACCACTTGCAAAAATTGCGGATGAATCTTATACCCATTATCTCATTGAAACACATTATTCTGTTCATAATACCACAACCCAGATTCCAACTATTTTTGTCTTAGAAACACTCGCTAAAAAGACGAGAGCGCTCATTGATGAACAGAAAACATTATTAACAAAGCAGAATCCCCAATAATAAGGGATCCTTTTTGGAATGACTCAAATTTCTTTTTGCCTTTTTAGAATTTAAAGATTCTCTTCGTTCACAATGAGAAAGAAAACAATGAGAAATAATAAAGAATGTTATAATTCATCATAATATGTCAGGAGGAATACATATGGAAAAGATCTTATATTTAATGCGACATGGTCAAACACTATTTAATGTTGAACATAAAATTCAGGGTTGGTGTGATTCACCATTAACACCTTTAGGCATTGCCCAGGCGAAAGTTGCACGTCAATACTTTGATGAGCATCACATCATCTTTGATCACTGCTATGCCTCAACAAGTGAAAGAGCCTGCGATACGTTAGAGATTGTCACGCATCACAAATATCCATATACCCGACTAAAAGGCTTAAAGGAATGGAACTTTGGAAAATTTGAAGGCATGGATGAATTCCTTAATCCACCACGTCCTTACGATGATTTCTTCGTTAAATATGGCGGAGAAAATCAAGAACAGCTCCAGCAGAGACTTGTTTCGACATTAACAAAAATTATGGAACAGGACGATCATTACAGTGTCTTAGCTGTCTCACATGGGGCTGCCTGTGCGAACTTTATCCGTTATTTTAATGACTATAATCAAAAGCAGTATAAGCCTGGCATCAAGAACTGTACGATTTTTAAAATGCGTTATGAAGACGGACGTTTCTCTTGTATTGATATCATTGAACCAGATTTTAGCAAGCTCGAAGATATGATCGATAAATAATTGATGAATACACACTTTTTAAGTCAAATCGGAATATATTACTAATTTTATTTTCATATAATGAAAATAAAATGGACAGCTTGTACTTTATCAGATGAACCCTCTATAATAATGATAATTTGTTTGGGAACATGCATTATTTGTGATGATTTCATCAAATAATGGCAGGAGGCATAAATATGAGTGAATCTTTAATGCAAAGTATCTTTGCGAAGGCTTATCAGCCGTTTTATATTTCTTTTCTTTTAGTCTGTTTAATTATTTCATCGGAAGTCTATGGAAGAATACAACGTAATATTGGGCGATCGATGGAAAATAATGCTTTTAAGAAGATCATTATTACCTATGTCGTCTATATCATTGATGATCTCTTGTGGATCATGTTTTATCCGGATCACAACTTTGCGACCTTCACAACGATCTTGCAGTATTTACAAACAGGCATTCTCGCAGCTTTTACGTTTTTCTGGTTTGAGTTTGCGGAATGTAATATTGATGGTTTTTTAGCAAAAAGTGATCATCTTAAGCATATTTTCTATGTGCCCATTAACATTGCCGTGTTAACTTCCGTGATCTACTGTTTCAATCTAGTCGGGATCATCGGACATACTATCTGGCCAACACAAGGCATCTACGCAATCAATTCTTCCATTGATTTCTTCTACATGATCTTTGCCTTCATCCATACACTCATCTGTTTAAAAAGAGAAAAACGACAGACGAAGAGACATCGTTATCATATCATCCTCGAATGTATTATGTATCCTGCAATCGGCTCAATTGTTTCACTCTTTATCTTCTATGTTCCATTTATTATTCTTGGCATTCTTCCTTCTATTATTAAAATTTTAATAGAGATGCAGAATGCGCATATCTATACCGATGCACTGACTAGTATTAACAACCGTTATCGTGTTGATGAATATC
>ONFH01000213.1 GCA_900317015.1 uncultured Erysipelotrichaceae bacterium
AATGGCTTATTAAATGCTCTGCAGTATATTCAAGGTGGGAATCTTTACCGCAGCTGGGTCATGAGAATCAAGAGCCTTGGTGAAGTCATTGCTACAAGTACAGGCTGGATGGCCATTGAACCGGATGATAAGTATGCCTTTGTCGCTACCGATTCACTCAAAGAACGTGAACAGCTTTACTTAAATGCGATCTTTGAAAATCTTGAGATCTACAAAGTCACCAATGAAGCTGAAGCTGCTCAGGAAAATGAAAATCAGAAAGTCTATCGTGAACAGGCCATCAAGAAACAAATGGAATTCTTACAGAAAGAACTCGATGCGATGCATCCAGAAAATGTGTCTGAAGTTCGTAAGTTTGAATTAAAGATCAATAAATGCAAGATGAATAAGGAAGCTGACAAAGAAGCACGTAAAGCTTTAAACCGTATGAAACAGGAAGGTCAGAACTCGCCTGAATATGGTCAGCTTTATAACTATCTTGATTTCATGACTAGTGTCCCATGGAAGAAACAAAGATTTAAAAACATCGATTTAAATAAGGCACAGGAAGTCTTAGATGCCGACCACTATGGCTTAAAGAAAGTCAAAGATCGTATCTTAGAACAGATTGCAGTCATGAACTTAAATAAGACTCAGTCTGGTTCGATCCTGTTATTCGTCGGTGCGCCTGGGACTGGTAAAACATCGATTGGTCAGTCTATTGCCAAAGCCTTAGGTCGTAAATACGTTCGTGTCGCTTTAGGCGGCGTGCGTGATGAAGCTGAGATCAGAGGTCATCGTCGTACCTATGTAGGCGCCATGCCTGGACGTATTATGGATGCCATCAATAAGGCTGGCACAAGTAATCCAGTTATGGTCTTAGATGAAGTCGATAAACTTTCCCAAAGCTATAACGGTGATCCGGCAAGTGCCTTACTTGAAGTGTTAGATCCAGAACAGAACTTCTCATTTACTGATCACTATATGAATGTCCCTTATGATTTAAGTGATGTGTTCTTTATTGCCACAGCCAATAGTGTTGATACCATTCCAGAACCATTATTAAACCGTATGGAAGTGATCCAGTTCAATGGCTATACCCCACTTGAGAAAAAGCAGATTGCCCTACAGCACTTATTACCTAAGACCATTAAAGAAATGGGCTTAAAACCAGAGCAGTTAGAAATCAGTGATGATATGATCAGTACCATTATCTCTGACTATACAATGGAAGCTGGTGTCCGTGGTCTTAAGAAACGTCTCAATACCATTGGTCGAGTCGCAGCCGTTGATATTGTCAAAGGGGCTGACAAGGTCACTGTGACAAAAGATAACATCCGTCATTTCTTAGATATGCGTCCAATTATTCATGATCATATCTTAGAAACAAAACAGCCTGGTATTGTCACTGGTTTAGCATGGACCCAGGTTGGTGGGGAAATTCTCTTTATCGAAACAGCTTTAACAAAGGGTAAAGGAAATATTATCATTACCGGTCAGTTAGGTGATGTCATGAAAGAATCTGCACAGATTGCGATCTCCATTGTGAAATCACGTTTCCCAGATAAAGCTGATCTCTTTGAAAATCATGATTTACATATCCACGTGCCTGAAGGGGCTGTCCCTAAGGATGGTCCATCAGCTGGTATTACCTTAACAACCGCTTTATCATCACTTGTTAATAATAAACCGGTTGATCCAACCATTGCGATGACTGGTGAAGTCTCACTGCGTCAGAAAGTGATGCCAATTGGTGGTCTGCCAGAAAAATTAATGGCTGCCCAGCGTGCTGGTGTGAAGACGGTCTTCATTCCTAAGGACAATAAGCCTGACTTAGAAGACGTAGCACAAGAAGTTAAAGATAGCTTAACCATCATCCCTGTGGATTCAGTGGAAGATGTCTTAAAAGGAACACATATTATTGAAGACTAATGCGAAGAGGAATGTTTATAACATTCCTTTTTTTCGCTTATGTAAAATTCTATATTATGTAAAATTTAGTGATACCAAAATCAAAAAGCATTGAAACTAAGATGATATATTAGCTACATTATTGGATAAAATTTTACATAATATTTATTGATTAGCTTGTTTCCGAATGTATTGAAGAACAACTTTTGAATTTCTGAAGTATATTTTCAAGCGATAACTATTTAAATCTATGAAACATTCAAAAATGCAAATAGATCACCAACATGTATTTCAGTTTATATGGAATAAACAAGGTTTTATCGCTATTTTTCTTATTTGCTCATAATTTATAAATAGAATAAGCAAATCCATGTTTCAAATAAGAAATGAGAATAAAGCTTTAAACCAGATCTATTTAAAAGCTTCTGAAACTTAATGTTTTTGTTTATGGAGTGCGGATATATTATGTAAAATTTGGGAAGCATGTGTGCTTAAAACATAATGATAACATCAATATATTTTCTTTTGAAAAGTCAAAATTTTACATAAAAACAAATTTGACATAAATTAAATTATGTAAAATTTAACATAATTTTGCGCAAAAAGGATGAAGAATACTATACAAAGTTCCTTCACCCACATTTTTAAGTTATCCCATCACTTACACTTTTGGCACTTGATAATCTTTTACTTTCTTTTTGTTTTTGATGCAGTACTGATATAACACATTTCCCTTGGTTGTATAGACAGTACCATTAAAGTTATCAAACACATCATCACGAACATAAGTTAAATGCGTTCCTTTACAATAAACATATTTTAAATGAGTTGAGAAACGTCCCACTTGTTCTCTGATCTGTTCTACCGTATCAGGTAAAATAAGAGTTTCCATGGCATTAGAATCTATTGCATCAATAAGAGTCACCTTATGTCCATCAACATAAGCAGGAATTTCTATAACCTTGCGTGAGCCCTTTTTTGCTCCATCATTAATGTTTATAATCAAAGCATTCCCAGTTTTTGTTTCAATACGATAATTTAAAAGCTTATCCTTCGATGTTCTGTATGCAGACATACCTTTTTCAATATCATTAGGATCACCTCTAAAAGACGATGCACGATATTTTTTAAATAAACATTCCCCGCAAAAGCAGCACCAACAAACAAGAATGCTATGAGAACCATAACTTTAACAGAAATATATCTTACTCTCATACTTCCACCATCGTTTCATTTGCCACTTTAATGACTTGATCCACTACTCTCGTAAAATCATTTTTATTATGAGAAGCAATAATAATACAAGCGCCTCTATCTTTCTCTTCTTTTAAAATCTTATAGATACTTTCAACTCCTTCTTCATCTAATGCATTAGTCGGCTCATCAAGTAAAATAATATCAGGGTGTTCAAAAATGGCCTGAGCAATATTGAGACGCTGTCGCATACCTAATGAGAACTTTTTAACAGTTTTGTCTGTGTTAAGACCAACACGTTCTAGTGCCTCACGAATATCCTCATCACTTGCAACTCCCTTGATGTCTCCTAATTCTCGCAAATTATCAAAAGCCGTCAAATAAGGTAAAAGCTCCATATTTTCAATAACAACACCTACACTAGGTGGAAAAGCAAAATCTTTGCCTAATACACCATCATTAATAATGACTTTTCCCCCGCTTGCGCGAACAAGGCCACAGGCTAAACGTAAAATCATTGTTTTCCCCGACCCATTAGGTCCATATAAACCATAGATCTTGTGGTCTTCAAATGTATAATTTAAATCTTTTAAAATTTCATGACCTTTAATTGTTTTCGAAACATGTTCAAATACAATCATAAGATCACCACCCTTCTAAAAATAATCTTTATGGTCGCATACAACAACTAGAGTAATGAAGCAGAAGCTGATGATAAAAATCGGTATCAAAATATCTATCATAAAATAATATATCGGACTCACTTGAGTTAAATACTCCGCACCATGAACAAATTTACCAATAAATAAAAGTGCCGGTAATTTGTGATAATAAGTTGCATAATAACTTATTAGATGAATTACAGATAAGATTATAATTCCTAAAGTCACTGGCATCATCAAAGATATGACTAACATAAGATTAATAAGCATTATGCAAATAAGTGCATAACTAATAAATAATAAAAATGCTTCCCTTGTAAATGTTCTGTTGAAAATAAACTGAATAAGCAACATCAAAGTGGCAATCTTAAAAATTCGTTCTTCGATTGAGCGAATAATACGTAGAAATGACACCTGTCTTGTAATTTGAAAGCGACCATAATTAAATAAGTAAAAATCAAGTTGATCCATAAATGTAATCATCAGTAACATAACAGGAAGACTAAACGAAATAAAAAATAATAGATCTAATTCTGTCGTCTTCATATTTTGCTTAATACCAAGTAGATAAGCCCCTTTACCTGAATATGACAATGAGAAAAATTGAGTGATCACGCTGATCATGTAGATGCCATAAACTATTCTATCTCTTTTCATTTTTCAAATAATCCTTTCTCTCATAGCTTTCCAGATACAAAGTCTTCATAATGATCATAATTGCCAACAATACGAGCACAAATGCAACGAGTTTACTAAAAGTGAAGCCAGCAATATTTTTTACTCCAAAAGTATTAGGCGTTAAATAAGAGT
>ONFH01000210.1 GCA_900317015.1 uncultured Erysipelotrichaceae bacterium
ACAATACGAGCACAAATGCAACGAGTTTACTAAAAGTGAAGCCAGCAATATTTTTTACTCCAAAAGTATTAGGCGTTAAATAAGAGTCGAAACATATTAAGTAGCGCATTACGTTACGATCTGAAAATGTATTTTCCATGATCATGAGAAAACTGATGCTTCCACAAAGTGCCAGACACATCCCTAATAGTTCACCTAGTTTAATGGCTATTATTTCATAAATCATATAAATGGTCGCATAAAAAGACATAATGACAACGTTTTGAAATACATAAAGAATAAAATAAACAGGTTGAAATATGACTTTTCCTCCACCTGTGAGAACTAAAAATAACATGCTCATACCATTGATCAAAAATCCAAAGCACAAGGCAATGATGACAATCTGATAATATCGTCGTGTATAATAAAGCCTCTTTCCTTCTCTGATAATGCAAAGAGCTCTTTCTTTTCCAAGAATGTAGTATGTCATAAAATAACATAAAACTAAAAATAGTGTGCTTATTAGATAATATCCTAAATAGTTTGCATCTATTAAACATAAATTTACATATTCATAGAGATCAAAAGCACCAATTGAGTAGCTTTCTAATAAGGGAAGATAGCTATTCCATAAGAGAACTAAGAGAAATCCAATACAAAGCAGAAAACATTTAAGAATTCTTCTTTTCATTATAAATCAACCTCCCCAATCCAATGCTCACATAAAGCACACATAGGGTAACCGTTAATATAAAAGCTATGATCTGAAATTTCAATTCAATAAAACGAAATGATTTAATCAATACTTCTATTGAATAAGGATTTATATATAAAAATGCCCACATAACAACACATACCGCATAAATAATTTTTTTATTTCTCACTTGAAGAGCTGTTATTGTACCTACTAAAGAAATAAGTCCAGCCAAAAAGGCATAAATGGTAATATGAATGATATTCGTAAGTGTTTGATGATTTAACATCCATGTCCAGTAAGCATCATGATCATAGAAATCTCTCGATAAGCCAGTAAAAAGTCCACCACGATAAACAATATGCACAAGCAGTAAATTAAGCATTAACCCACAAAAAACAAGAATGAAACCGACGAAGAAACTCTTCAATAAATGAAGGATGACGTATTTTTTTAAACCAATTCTCGTAACAATGCTATTCTTTAAATGAGATGTTTGATCATCAATACAATCTTCACTGTTGAGCATGACCATTACAATTGGGATACTATACATATATACCCCTGCAAATAAATTCTCTGCGATTTTTCCAAAGTTGAAATCATAAATAATAGCTGCCTGGTTAGGAGCTATCACATACATTTGTGGATCGTTAAGCAAATTGATAAAAGTAAATATTATTTGAACTGAAGGCCAAAAAATGAGAAAAAGAATGATCAAATTTTTTCTTTTTTGAAGAAAATTACGTCTGATCATAAATCTAAAAGCTTTCATAAAACCACGCTCCAAGAGATGATCTAAAGAATTCTTTAGATCATCTATATTAAGATACTAATCAATAGCCAACTTCTTCATCCCAAACCCCAGATGCTTTGTAAGTTTTAGATACATTATTATTATTCTGACCTGCAAGACATACATCACGACCACCTGCGTTCGAATATGCAGCATAATAATGGTTTCCTGTTCCCTGTGCCACAGAATATGTATTTGATAAATTTGTAGAATGATTTGATGCAGAAAGTTTAAAATTTAAAACTGTTCCACTTCCTTCAGTTGAATTCTGTAAGTTCACTTTCCAACGATTTTCTGGACGAGAAGACTCACGATAACGATTTGCGGTATAATTCCAAGAACGATTTGCTTTAATATCAATATTAAATGAATATGAATCTTCGTAACTATAGCTAGCATATGCCACAGAGACACATGCACAAATAATGGTGAAAATGGTTAATAAAGATAATTTATATTTCATATTATCTACCTTTCTTCATCTTATAACGAATATAAAAATATGCAAAATATCCATAAATAAGCAAATGTCAATACTATGAAGACCTTTGAGTATTAAAATTGATTAATTAAGAAAACAACAATTATTAGTTACACAAATGTTTATACGGATGAGCAGTTACTTTAAAATCGAATCCCTTTATAAAAGATCGTTTGGCAACTTATAAATTCAAACTTATTATATTCTAAGGATGAAAAACTTTGACAATATCCAATAATTTTGAGATTCAATTACTCTTCATATACCATTTCAAAATCCCTCCTTATCTTAAATATAAGCGCTTACATTCATTGTGCCAATATAAATTTGAAAATCTATATATCTCCATACCAAATTTTGCAAATTAAAACTCATTTTAAGATGATGACAAACTCTGTAACTAATGGCATACAATGTAAAGGTCACAATTATTTATAATCACATTTTATATTCATAACAGATGCAATACTAAATTTTTTAAAAAGGACAAATTGAGAGATTGTCCAATAATTTCATAGTTTAATCGTAATAAACCTTATTATCACCTTTTCATTGACCTCTTACAACCTCATAAAAAGTACTAAAACGCAAAAAAGAAGAAACCTATCGCTAGGCTTCTTCAACTTGTGCTTCTTTTCTTTGCTTTTGTCCTTTGATGACCTTCTGTCTTGTAAATTCTTCTCGATCCTTTTCTTCAAGTGCATCATTGATCGTCTTGACAGTCTTTTCAAACTGTGGAATCGAAATATATTTCAAGGCATTGGCACGCTTCTGTGTCTGACGAATGGCATTGGCTAAACGGTAGACAGAGTTTTCAATTTCAGCTAACTTCACAGTTAATTCTTTGACCTGTGAGAAGCAGAGATAAGCGTAGTCAATACGGGAGTTGGCTCTTTCAAAACCATACCCAACACGAATTGGTGTTTTTTCATAATCAATACGTGGTAGTTCGACCCCCATAATAGAACGATACTTGACGTGCAGACCATTGTCTTCAGGAACATCTTCAACTAAGTCAGAGATGATCCCTGAAGAAACATTGGCATCTTCAAGTGCACGATAAGCCCTGGCATAAGAATCCGTGATCTGATCACGAACTTCTTTTACGTCATCAAGCAAAGACATCATTTCTTTAATCAGGACATTACGTTTTCGATCGAGTAGATCATAACCAAGTTTAGCGAGTGCTAGCGAGTTTTTCGTCGCCAGCAAGTTCGCTTTAGTAGGAAGGACTTGTGTAGCCATTACTTCTGTAATTCCTTAATAATATGATCTTCCTGTAAACCAAATGTTTCAACAGCTTTTTCATGATCATAGAACTGATCAAGAACCTTGTTGTCAACACGGTCTAAGGCATTCTTAGGAAGAACAGATAATAAGTTCCAGCCTAAGTTAAGTGTCTCTTCAATACTTCTATTGTCTTCCCCTTGGTTAAGGAAATACTGTTCGAATAAACGTCCAAATTCCATATATTTCTTATCAGTCTCAGATAATTCATCTTCACCGATAACGGCTGTTAAGCTCTTAACATCCTGAACATGTGCATAGCAGGCAAATAACTGGTTGGCACAGTCCTGATGATCGGCTCTTGTAAAGCCTTCACCAATACCATCCTTCATCAAACGTGAAAGTGAAGGTAAGACATCAACTGGTGGATAAATACCACGTGAGTTAAGGTCTGGTGATAAACGGATCTGACCTTCAGTGATATACCCTGTTAAGTCAGGTACTGGATGAGTAATATCGTTATTAGGCATTGTTAAAATTGGAATCTGAGTCACTGAACCTTTGGCATATTTAGAGATGCCGGCTCTTTCATATAATGAAGCAAGGTCAGAATAAAGATAACCTGGGTAACCTTTACGACCTGGGATTTCACCTTTAGAAGATGAGAATTCACGTAAGGCTTCACAATAAGATGTGATATCAGTATAGACAACTAAGACATGCATATTATGTTCGAATGCTAAATATTCAGCAGCCGTCAAAGCACATCTTGGTGTTAGGGTACGTTCAACGATTGGATCATCTGATAAGTTTAAGAATAAAACGGTACGATCCATAACGCCTGCTTCTTCGAATGATCTTCTGAAGTAGTTGGCAACATCATGTGTAACCCCCATGGCTGCAAAGACAACGGCGAAGCCCTGATCATCATTAGCAACCTTGGCATTCTTTACGATCTGGACGGCTAATTCGTTATGAGGTAAACCTGAACCTGAGAAGATTGGTAACTTCTGACCACGAATTAATGTTGTTAAACAGTCAATCGAAGAGATCCCTGTATTGATATAGTTCTGTGGATAGACACGTGATACTGGGTTTAATGGCTGACCATTAATATCGGCAGACTTTTCAGCATAAAGATCACCTAAGCCATCGATTGGTTCACCAACACCATTGAAGACACGACCAAGCATTTCCATTGATAATGATAACTGCATTGGTTCACCAAGTAATCTTGTACGTGTGTTATCAAGTGATAAGCCACGCGTTCCTTCGAATACTTCGATAACGCATCGTTCGCCTTCGATCTGAGCGATACGGCCAGTACGCTTTGAACCATCTTTCAAAACGAATTCAACCATTTCCTCATTAGATGCATTCTTGACATGATCTAAAGCGACTAATGAGCCATTAATATCGTCTAATCCTACATACTGTAGTGCCATATTTATTTCCTCCTAGTCTATAGATGCACAAGCTGCATCGATCTTTTTATAATAATCATCAAACATTTCCAAATGTGCATTAGGCACATCATATTTCATCTTTACAACATCATCAAAGATGCCTGTTTCGATTAATGCACGGATTGGCTTGCCTTCGGCAATAACATCCTTGCATTTCTTATTTAAGTAACAGATAACTTCCATCATGTCTAACTGTTTTTCAAGTGGAACATATGTATCATCTGGATGGAAGGCATTCTGCTGTAAGTAACCAACACGGACAACACGAGCGACCTGCATTGTTAACTTCTGATCATCAGGCAAAACATCTTCACCCATTAACTGAACGATTTCCTGTAAACGTGTTTCTTCAGCTAAGATGGACTTTAATTCCTGACGATCCTGCATAAACTTAGGACCAACGTTCTTGTTATACCATCTTGTTAAATCTGGAATATATTCTGAATAAGACTGGTTCCAGTTGATGGCGAAATAGTGACGGGCATAAGCTAAGGCTTTATCAAGTGCCCAGAAGGTACGTACGAATCGTTTTGTATTCTGCGTAACTGGTTCTGAGAAGTCACCACCGGCAGGAGAAACGGCACCGATAATTGAAACGGAACCCTTTGATCCATTTAAGTTTTCCATGTAACCAGCACGTTCATAGAACTGTGATAATCGTGATGGTAAGTAAGCTGGGAAACCTTCTTCGGCTGGCATTTCTTCAAGTCGACCAGAGATTTCTCGTAAGGCTTCTGCCCAACGTGAAGTCGAATCGGCCATGATGGCTACATGATAACCCATGTCACGATAATATTCAGCAAGTGTTACACCAGTGTAAATAGATGCTTCACGGGCAGCAACTGGCATGTTAGATGTATTGGCAATTAAAACCGTACGGTCAACTAATGGCTTGTTTGACTTTGGATCGACTAATTCACGGAATTCTTCAAGAACCTGAGTCATTTCGTTACCACGTTCACCACAACCAACATACACGATGATATCGGCATCACACCATTTAGCAAGCTGATGCTGAGTCATTGTTTTCCCAGTACCGAACCCACCTGGAATGGCAGCAGCCCCGCCTTTAGCAATTGGGAACAACGTATCGATGACACGCTGACCAGTGACTAGAGGCATTGAGATCGGTAATCTCTTATTCACAGGACGAGCCTGTTTGATTGGCCATTTCTGATATAATTTTAATGCCACTTCCTTGCCTTCATCAGTGACTAATGTAGCAATTGTATCTTCAAGTTTATACTGACCATTTGGCTGAACATTTTTAATTGTCCCATTCATTGTTGGTGGGATCATTAAACGATGTTCAATTAAATCAGTTTCAGGAATTGTCGCATAAATATCGCCACCGGCAACCTGATCGCCATCTTTGACTTTTAATGTGACATCCCATAATTTTTCTTCATCAAGCGGAGCAACGTGAGCACCATTAGGAATGAATGCTCCGGCCTGCTTAGCAATCTCTTCTAGTGGTCTCTCGACACCATCAAAGATATTTCTTAAAATTCCTGGACCTAATGTGACAGAAATAGGCTGGCCTGTAGAGTACACAGGTTCTCCTGGCATAAGTCCAGTTGTAGATTCATAGACCTGAATGGTCGTTTTTTCATCATTGACTGAGATAACTTCCCCCATCAGTCTTTTATTACCAACATAGACCATTTCCTGCATTGAGAACGTCTTTGTGTGTCTCACTGTTACGACCGGTCCATTAATTGAATAGACAACGTCTTTCAAAACCTATACCTCCTATTCTATTTAATCATTAAGCCGGAGTTGTTTGCGAACCATGATTTCTGGTTTTCTAAGGCGAACTCTAATGTTTCATTAACCACTAAAGCATCTTCCTTATTTTCAAGAATCAAGCCGCCAAGTGTAATTTCATCACTTGCTTCAACAGCGACATCTTTTCCATAAGCTTTCTTAAGATCATCAGCAAATTTGAGATCTTCTTTACGAACATACATAACCGCATGTTCAAAATCATTTTCGCTTGCTTTCTTAGCCTGCTTTAATAAGTAATCCTTATAATCACTAGACTTTGTAAAAGCAACGAGTTCATCTTTAGCGTTTTTGAATACTTCACTCACGTATTCATCACGCTTAGCAATTAATTTCTTTGTTCTTTCTGTATGAGTTTCAGAAATCTGAGTGGCAGCTTCCTGATGGATTTCTTCAAGTTCCTGTTTCAAACGTAAGTCAGCATCTTTCTTGGCTTCCTTCTGCATAGAACTTAAAGCTTCATCTTCCATCTTCTTGACTTCTGCATTGATTGCTTCTACTTCTTTAGAAGAAATCGATTCAATTTCTGCTTTCATAGAAAGATAAATATCTTTATCCTGCATAGTTTGATCTCCTATCGTTACAATTTCACACCGATAGCTTCCGATACATAACCATCAATAGCTTCCCCAATCTTAGAGTGGCCATGACGGTCAGGAATCTCAGTAATGAGCGGTTCGGGCTGTTTCAATTTAATTTCAGAAATAACATCCGGAGCTAATTCGATCAGCTTCGTCGTCACAAGAATGACCGCAATATCTTTTTCCTGCATCTTCGCATCTAAGAGTTCAAGGAACTCACGACGTTCATGAACGACGGAGCCCTTGATCCCAACTAAGCGCATCGCAGTTAAGGTATCG
Source organism: uncultured Erysipelotrichaceae bacterium (assembly GCA_900317015.1). Lineage (GTDB taxonomy): Bacteria > Bacillota_I > Bacilli_A > Erysipelotrichales > Coprobacillaceae > Intestinibaculum. Next base: position 7,292 of record ONFH01000210.1, read on the forward strand.
ATGTTATCGCTGATCAAGTAGAATTTCATGTTGATCTCCTTTTATGAGCAATTATAAGTTGTTGATGATCAAGATAGAGATCAATAGACCATAGATGGCAACACCTTCACCTAAGGCAACGAAGATCAATGATTTACCAAAGTTTTCAGCGTTTTCAGAGAAAGCACCGATAGCAGCAGGAGCGGCAGCAGCAACGGCAATACCTGCACCAAGAGCTGAAAGACCAGTGGCTAAAGCGGCACCGATGAAACCAAGACCCTGAGCCATTGTACCAGTGATTGAAGCACCAGCGGCAAAGACTGGAGAGTTCGCAAATGCTAAAGTTAAAGCAAGACCACAACCAGCTACGAAACCAGAAATATGCAAACCTAAACGTCTCTTCGCAGATTTCTTAGAAACCTGACCTTTGAAAACTTTAATAAGTGGTAATGTTAAGGCAATCACAACGATTGCAGGTAAAATGAATGTTAAGATAGACATAGTAGTTTTTTCTCCTTTTTAATCCTTTTGTAAAATTTCTTTCATACTAACAAATGGTTTCCCATTACCTTCATAGTAACGTGAGAACATTTCATAGAATTCAAGTCTTAAGACCTGGATACCAACGATCAGACCTTCTAGACACATAACGAATGCGTTCCCTAGAACAAGGACGATCCAGTAGCCAACGCCACCAACCATACCCGCTAAGGTATAGACAACTAACATCATCCCGGCATGGGATAAGACGAACCCGCCGACACGAAGGAAGGACATCGTATTGGTAATAAAAGTCAAGACGACATCAAATAATTCGAAGAATCCTTCTGTAAAGAAAGCCCCAAATCCTTCAGGGAACATCTTGTAGCCCTGGATCTTTCGATTTAATGGTTCCTTTAAGAAGATCAAAATAATTGGGAAGACGATACCAATGAGAACGAATGGAAGACCAAGAGGTAATCCTAATTTCATCAGCATGTTTAAGATTGCTAAAATAATACAAATATAGAAACATAAGCCTGCTAAGCCGTTTTGTGAGAACAAGAATTCTCCCCAATGCTTCTTTTTCGCATTGATATAAGTGTTGAAACACATTGAAATAATGATCAAGACAACACCAATGCCAACGGCTGCTTCTAGTAATGGCATCGTATTGGATGACTTCATTGGTAAGAAGAATGGTCTAAAGACTTCTTCACTGCCAAAGAAGGAACCAAAGATGAAACCAAAGAAGATTGAGAACACACCAATACGTGTCCCAACTAAGCCAAGTTCCATTTTCTTAAACTTCCAAGCCAGATAGCCGACTAAAATTAACATAGCGCCCTGGCCGACATCACCAAACATGATCCCGAACAAGATACAGTATGAGATAGCCACGAAGTTCGTAGGGTCCATATCCGTATAGGCTGGCACACCATACATGCTGACAAACATACCGAATGGTTTCGAGAACCAGTTTTCCTTTAACTTTGTAGGTGGTGTTAATCGTGAGTCTCCCATTGGAGGCTTGATATCCACCTTAACATCTTTACGTGAGCCAAAGGTCTCTTTAAACTCTTTGGCGACTTTCTCTTCACAGAAGCCATAGATCGCAGCTCTTTGACCGAAGACGACAACGTATTTCTGCGCATCGCTTGTTTCGGCGTTTTCTTTACATGAGGCATAGATTGCGGAGAGATAAGCTTCATTCTTGCTTACGATCTCCTGTTTACGCTTCTCATATTTCTCAATGTTTGCTTTCGCATTGGCATTCTGCTCTTCTAAGTCCTTGATCGCATGAGCCGGTGTCCCATGAGCGAATGATGGAATATGAATACGGGTGAAGTAGAGTGATGTAAAGATGTTATCTACTTCCGGTGCTCTTGATTCTGTCGTGATGTACATACAGTAAC
>ONFH01000208.1 GCA_900317015.1 uncultured Erysipelotrichaceae bacterium
AATTTGGCAATCACACGATCAGGGAATTCACAACGCTTTGCAAGCTTTAATAATTCTGGCGTTAATTCTTCTGTCTTTAAACGCGCTTCGACTTCGATCAAATGTTTGATCTTATCGATGAACCACATATCGATCTTCGTCGTTTCGTGGATCTCCTGCATAGAGACACCTTTACGTAAAGCTTCGGCAATAACGAACGGACGTAAGTCATCGACATTCTTTAATCTCTTACGTAATTCATTGGCATCTAAGTCTTCTAGTTCTTCTTTCCATAAGTAGTAAGTATTCTGTTCAAGAGAACGTAAAGCTTTCATCAAAGCCCCTTCGAAGTTATTACAGATACTCATAACTTCCCCAGTGGCTTTCATCTGTGTGCCTAACTTTCTTGAAGCATCATAGAACTTATCGAATGGCCATTTAGGAATCTTGCAGACGATATAGTCTAATGTTGGTTCATAAGACGCATATGTCTTACCCGTTACGGCATTGACGATCTCATCAAGTGTATAACCTAAGGCGATCTTCGCTGCCAACTTGGCAATTGGATAACCTGTTGCTTTAGAAGCTAAGGCTGAGGAACGAGACACTCTAGGGTTAACTTCGATGACACAGTATTCAAATGATTTAGGGTTTAAGGCAAACTGGACGTTACAGCCACCTTTAATATTTAAAGCGGTAATGATATTCAAAGCAGATGATCTTAACATCTGATAATCTTTATCTGATAATGTCTGGCTAGGTGCCACAACGATGGAGTCACCAGTATGGACACCAACTGGGTCCATGTTTTCCATGTTACATACCGTGATACAGTTACCAGCGCCATCTCTCATGACTTCGTATTCGATTTCTTTCCAGCCAGCGATTGACTGTTCGATCAAACATTCTGTCACACGAGAAAGTCTTAAACCGTTAGAACAGATCTCATGCAGTTCTTTTTCATTATGGGCGATCCCGCCGCCAGTACCACCTAAGGTATAGGCTGGACGAACGACCACTGGGTAACCGATCTTATTGGCAAAATCAATCGCATCTTCGACATAGTTGACAACGACTGATTTCGCAACTGGTTCACCAATACGTTCCATTAAGTTTTTGAAGTCCAAACGGTCTTCAGCCATCTTGATCGTATCGGTATCAGTCCCGATCGTTTCGACATGATGACTTGCTAAAAAGCCTTCATCGGCTAAAGCCATCGCAATATTCAAGGCATTCTGACCACCTAATGTTGGCAAAATGGCATCCGGTTTTTCTTTTTCAATTAAGTGTTTTACAACCGGAACAGTTAATGGTTCGATATAAACATGATCGGCCATATCACCATCAGTCATGATCGTAGCTGGGTTAGAGTTGATCAGGACGACTTCAATGCCTTCACTCTTTAAAGCTCTGCAGGCCTGCGTTCCTGCATAATCAAATTCAGCGGCCTGACCAATGATAATTGGACCAGAACCAATGACTAATACTTTTTTAATGTCTGTACGCTTAGGCATGCTTTTTTCCTCCCATCATATCAATAAAGGTATCAAATAAATAGTTTGTATCATGTGGACCCGCACAAGCTTCTGGGTGGAACTGTACGGTTCTAATATTTTCATGTAAGTATTCTACGCCTTCAACAGAACCATCGTTGACATTTCTGAACCAGACTTTGGCAACGTTAGGATCAATAGAATCTTCCTTGATCATATAGTTGTGGTTCTGAGTAGAAATGTAAACTCTATTTGTATAAAGGTCTTTGACTGGATGGTTGGCCCCATGATGACCATAGACCATCTTTTCTGTCTTAAAGCCATGAGCTAAAGCTGTTAACTGATGACCTAAGCAGATCGCAAAGATTGGAATACCAGCGGCGATCAATTCCTTGATCTGATCAATGATCTCGACGCATTCACTTGGATCCCCAGGACCGTTTGAAAGCATAACACCATCGAAATTATTTTCTAAAACGTAGTTAGCAGGTGTGTTATATGGAACAACTGTCACATCACAGCCACGGCCTGCAAGTTCACGAGCGATATTACGTTTCGCGCCAAAGTCATATAAAGCGACTTTGTAACCGCCAGGCTGACCAACTTTATAAGGTTCATCACAAGAACAGCGTGCGACAACTCCAGAGATCTTATAAGCCTTGATCTTATCAATGACTTCATCAATCTTATGTTCTTTCGTCGTGATCATGCCATTCATACATCCTTTATTACGGATGATCTTCGTAATGGCTCTTGTATCGACGCCCTGGATGCCAGGGATATTATTTTCAATCATATAATCAGAAAGAGACATGTTCATTCTGAAGTTAGAGGCTAGACGTGATAATTCATTGACCACAAATCCTTCGACAAAAGGATGTGCCGATTCCTGGTCTTCTAAGGCCACGCCATAGTTCCCAATCAGCGGATAAGTCATGACAACGCTCTGTCCAGCATAGGAAGGATCTGTTAAGACTTCCACATAACCGGTCATGGACGTATTGAAAACAAATTCGCTGATGACTTCACGGGCAGCACCAAAGCTTTCGCCTTCAAAAATGTGCCCATCTTCAAGTATTAAGTATGCTTTCATTGTTTAACCTCCTAAAATAAAAGACATATCAATAAATGATATGCCCTAATTAAACGAAATAATAAAAAATAGAGAATAGTAAGCCTTTGAAACTAAGTTGACTGGATTCAAGTTGTGAGTCATTACGTTAGTCATGAGCTGTTCTCCTTCTTTCCTTGATAGTATAGAGGAACTGACCTCAATTATCAAGAATTTTTTCAAACTTCATGATTCCCGCCTATGCATGGATAAATGTAAAATAATAAATGCAGAAGACTAGGGTGATCACAAAGTCAGCCACCAGCACTGGGTAGGCTTTTTTTGGCTGCTCTAACCGGACCATCATATACGCAAAGGTAAATAGATTGAAATAGATTAAGATCCACTGCCCGTAATCTAACCGATGAGGCAGGAATACATGCAGACTATCCCGTAAGTAGCCAGTCTTCACGAGCGTGACAGTTGTGAAAATAAGTACGATAAATGCGATAATGACTTTTATATACTTCTTCATGACAGCGCCCTCCTTTTCTTGCATTTTAAAACAAGACATGATGACATGCAAGTCATCATGTCCTTCTTTTTCAAATTGATATAAATATTAATTCACTCTTGTGATCTTATAGCCATCATTTTCAAAGGCTTTGATAATGCTGGCAATATGAGCTTCCCCATTGGTTTCACAAGTGACACGTAATTCTACTTCACCGAAGTCTTCGAAGTTTCTAAACTGGTTATGATCGACCGCAATGACATTGGCATTCAATCTTGCTAAAACTTCAGAGACATACTGCAGCTGACCTGGTTTATCAGGTAACTGAACAGAGAATGAGAAGATACGTCCTCTTTCAATCAAGCCTTTATTGATCATTGATGAGATAGAACGTACATCAATATTACCACCAGAAACAAGGCAGACAACTTTCTTGTTCTTTTCATTGAGCTTCTTTAATGCGGCTAGTGGTAAGATACCTGAGTTTTCAGCCACTAATTTATGTTTTTCAACCATCACTAAGAAGGCTTTCATCAATTCATAATCAGAAACAGTAATAATGCCATCGACATATTTCTTGATATATTCAAATGGTAAATTACCAATTGTCTTAACGGCTGTCCCATCCGCAATCGTATTGGCTTCTTTTAATGTGACAACACGATCTTCATTGATGGCTGCTAAAGCGCTGGCAGCACCTTCTGGTTCAACCCCGATGATCTTGACATTAGGATTGATTGCTTTCGCACAAGCGGCTACACCAGAGATTAATCCACCTCCACCAACTGGGACTAAGATAATATCAGCATCTGGTAATTCATCTAAGATCTCTAAGGCAATCGTCCCCTGACCTTCAATGACATCTTCATCATCGAAAGGATGAACTAATGTATAGCCTTCTTTTTCGACAAGTTCCATACATTTATTGTAGGCATCATCATAGACTTCACCATGAAGAACGACCTGAGCCCCTAACTTTTCTGTATTTTCTACCTTAATGAGTGGTGTATGGGCAGGCATACAGATGACAGCTTTTGCGCCTAATTTACTTGCTGCATAAGCAACGCCCTGGGCATGGTTGCCGGCACTAGCCGCAATTAGACCTTTTTCTCTTTCTTCAGGTGTTAATTTAGAAATTTTATTATAAGCGCCACGGATCTTGAAGGCTCCGGTACGCTGCAGATTTTCTGGTTTGATATAAACCTCATTACGACAGTCCTCAGAAAATGGCTGACTATAAATGAGGGGCGTAGGAACGATGACTTCATCTACTCTTTTCTTTGCTTCTTGAAAATCTTTTAGTTCTAACATGACTTTTCCCCCTATTTCTTTAGATTAAGTCAATTATAGCACCCTTTCGAAACAAATAACACTTGCTTCTTGCGATTTTGCCAACTCTCTTTACAATATTTCTGTTTTTCATAATATCACGTTCGATCTTCC
>ONFH01000319.1 GCA_900317015.1 uncultured Erysipelotrichaceae bacterium
AAAGAAGAAATTGATCAGTTTGTAGAAGTATGTAAGAAAGGAGATGACTTCTTAGATGCGTTCTTTGGATAATCCATTGATTTTAAGAGAAATTATTATGGATCATTATCAGAATCCAAGAAACCATGGGATCAAAGATGACGACAGTTATCTGAAGACCAATATGAATTCTGAAACATGTATCGATAATATTGATGTCGAAGCGAAATTTGATGGCGACAAGATCGAAGATGTTCGCTTTGATGGAGAAGCATGTGCCATTTCTACCGCCTCTACATCTATTATGACAGAACTTGTCAAAGGAAAAAGTGTAGAAGAAGCACGTAAGATCATGGAAAACTATCATAATATGATCTATGAAAAGCCTTATGATGAAGATATTCTTGAAGAAGCAATTGCTTTCAAGAATACCCATAAGCAGGCCAATCGTATCAAATGTGCAACGATCGGCTGGAATGCCTTAGATACATTGATCAATGAACATGAAAAAGAAGAAAAGGAGGGAAAATAATCATGGCTGTCGATAAGTCAAAATATGATTCTATTTCTTCCGAAAATAATGCCGACTTTCATGATGATATTCAACCAGTCTTTGAGACACCGAAAGGTTTAAATGAAGAGATCGTCACTGAGATTTCAAAGATCAAAGGTGAACCAGACTGGATGTTACAGTATCGTTTAAAGTCATTAAAATGTTTCCTAGAGAAACCAATGCCAACTTGGGGCGTGGATCTTTCCGATATGGATTTTGATGAATATACATATTATTTAAAACCAAGTGAAAAGAAGACTGATAAGTGGGATGAAGTCCCTGAAACGATCAAGAATACCTTCAATAAGTTAGGCATTCCAGAAGCAGAACAGAAGTTCTTAGCAGGGGCGAGTGCTCAGTATGAATCGGAAGTCGTTTATCATAACATGCTAGAAGAAGTCCGTGAAAAGGGCGTCATCTTCTTAGATATCGATTCCGGCTTAAGAGAATACCCAGAGATCTTTAGAAAGTATTTTGATACGGTGATCCCTTATAATGATAACAAGTTCTCAGCTTTAAATGGGGCTGTCTGGTCAGGTGGATCATTTATTTATGTGCCTCCACATGTCACACTCGAAAAGCCATTACAGTCATATTTCAGAATCAACTCTGAACGTATGGCTCAGTTTGAACGTACATTAATCATTGTGGATCATGATTCACATATCCATTATGTTGAAGGATGTACTGCACCAAGCTATTCTAAGGATTCTTTACATGCTGGGGTTGTCGAAATCGTTGTTGGTGAAAATGCTTCATGTCGTTATACAACGATCCAGAATTGGTCTAAGAATATTTATAACTTAGTCACTCAGCGTGCCAAAGTTGCCGCTCATGGTAAGATGGAATGGGTCGATGGGAACATCGGTTCAAAGGTGACGATGAAATATCCAGCTTGTGTCTTAACCGGTGAAGGGGCCAAAGGATCTGTTATTACGATCGCCGTAGGTGATCATGGTCAGATCATCGATTCCGGCGCTAAGATGATCCACTTAGCACCAAATACATCATCACAGATCATCTCTAAATCCATTGCGAGAAACGGTGGTCGTGCCGACTACCGTGGCTTAGTTCGTATGGGCAAGAATGCCAAAAATGCTAAATCTAAAGTCGAATGTGATACGTTGATCTTAGATGAACAGTCAGCTTCTAATACTGTTCCTCATAACATCATGATGAACAATGATGCCAATGTCGAACACGAAGCCACTGTCTCTAAAGTCTCAGAAGATCAGCTGTTCTACTTGATGTCAAGAGGCTTAACAGAACAGCAGGCCACAGAAATGATCGTCATGGGCTTTATTGAACCATTCTCAAGAGAATTACCAATGGAATATGCAGTTGAATTAAATCAGCTGTTAAAGATGGACATGACAGGTTCCGTTGGATAAAAAACAATTAAGAAAAGAGATGTTAAACAAACGCTTTGCTTTAGAAGACGAAGCGTTTGTTTCATATAATGAGTCGATCTATGAGACTCTAACATCTCTTGATGTTTTTAAACAGGCCAAGACCATTGGTGTCTATGTCAGCTATAAACATGAAGTTGATACTAGACGTCTCATTGAGAATTATGCAAAAGAGAAAACGATTTGTGTCCCAAAGATTGAAAAGGGGAAGATGAACTTTTATAGAATCTCTTCCTTAGATGAATTAAAACCAGGTTACTTTGGAGTGGATGAACCGGAATCCATCCACTTCATAGAACCTGGTGATCTTGATCTGATGTTAGTGCCTTTATTAGCATTTGATCATAACTACTTTCGTATCGGCTATGGAAAAGGCTTCTATGATGCCTATATGAAGGATGCAGACTATTATAAATTAGGATTGGCTTATAGCTTCCAGGAGATCGAGGATACCCATCCTCATCCCCTAGATATCGCTCTAGATGCCGTCTTAACTGAAGAAGGATTGAAATGATCCTTCTTTTTACATGTCTAGAGTTTTTTAGCAGCCACCGGAAAGGCGACATATTCATCTTTGCTTAATGGCTTTCTTTTAACAAAGAAGCCAACATAAGCTTTTGTCCCTCTTTCCATAAAGTACCCAAGGTAAGGACAATGTTCTACAAGCTGACCATTAGACTCTAAGATTAAGTCTGCATAATAGCCGCCTTGATCACTGCCATAACTAGGAGCGACGGCATCATACATTTTTAACGAGCTTCCGTTAAAAAAGGAAACAACGTGCATTCAGTTCCTCATAATGATAAAGGGAATGAAGGTGATCATAAAAACAAAAGCCCCCTCATAGACACCTTCCATAATGCAGGCGATACCACCAATCAATGAACCAAAGAAAAAGATCGAAGCAAAAATGCTAAAAAATATAAGGAACGGTCAACATCTTCTTCATTGATTTTCTTATACTCTTGTTGGAAACAAATCGTACTTCATAGGCGCTAGGTCATCATAAAAAATTTCTGTAAAAATGATTCCTATATTTATACATCCCTTATTTATAGAACGTGGTACATGGCTTGTTGATCTGATCATCATATCACTCGTTTTCTATAAGCCTTGAAGGGGGTACTTTTTTACGAGAGTGATCATATTCTGGAAGGGAGTTATAATTTATAGACTCTTATAACTGAAAAAAACGTGAAATGGCTGTAAGGGAAGGAGCTTCCGCTCATGTTTATGTCTACGATCGCATAAGCAGGAGTATGAAAGTTACATTGAAATAAGAAAGACGTATGATTTCTAAAGATGGATCATACGTCTTTTTATCCTGTTTCAACCTTTGACAAGAAAAAACACGGCCTAGAACCGTGTCTTGTTGGAAGGGGAAATGATTACGCTCTTTTCCTACGATGTATATTATCTCTTTAATGTGAATGGAATATGAATTAATATAAATAGAGTGTAAAGGAGAAAGATAAAATGCAATGTTCAGTACTTTATTATAGTGTGAGTGATCATACAAAAAAGATGGCCAAAGCCATCGTAAATGGAATGATCAAAGAAGGAATGGATGCTCAGGCATTTTCCATCGATGATTTCAATCTTGATTATATCAAGAATTCGTCAGGACTTATTTTAGGAACACCGGTTTATGGTGGTGGACCAGCTGCGAAATTCTATGCATTTTTAGAAAAGCTGGATCGTTTATCACCAGCAGGTAAATTGGGTGGTGCCTTTGCGACAGAAGATTATATCCATGGTGGCGCAACAAATACGATCATTGATATTATGCGCCATGAATTAGTGAGTGGGATGATGGTGTATTCATCAGGACATGCCTGTGGTAAACCATTTATTCATTATGGTCCTTGTGCCATTGCTTCAAATATTGATGACTTCACATCATTATTTGAAATTTATGGATCACGATTTGCTAAACAGGTCAAGATCATAAATCAGAAATAATACAGAAGAGGAGGTAGAACATGAAAAATGTTGTCATTTATTATTCATATAGTGGAAATATGGAAGCAGCTGCAAAAAAAGCAGCTGAACTTACAAATGCAGATGTGATCCGTATTACGACCAAAGAAGAACCGAAAGGAAAAGGCTTTAAGGCGATGTTAAAAGGTGGTCATCAAGCTTTAAAAGGATTTAAGCCGATCATTAATGTTGATGGATTAGATCTGAGTCAATATGATACGGTCATTCTTGGTACACCAGTATGGGCAGGAACGTTTGCACCAGCGATGAGAACATTCTTAGAGAACTATCCATTCACCAATAAGAAAGTTTTCTTAATGGCGACTAGCGCAAGCGGGAATGCCAAAAAGATGATGAAGAATCTAGAAACGATTCTTGAAAATAATGCCATCGTTGGAGCAGTGAGTTTGAGAGATCCGTTAACACATCCAGAAGAACTAGAAAAGCTAGACGCTCTGAAAGATCTTATGAAGTAGGGATCACACCCTTTACGAATATTGTTTAGATGTTTATAATAAACCTTAGAGGTGAAAGAGAATGCTTAATGAAAATGTAAGTAATTTGATTAATGAACAGATCAATAAGGAATTCTATTCTGCTTATTTGTATCTGGCTTTTTCTAACTATTATTATGATCAGGGGTTAGATGGATTTGGACATTGGTATGATATCCAGGCTCAGGAAGAAAGAGATCATGCGATGTTAATGAGAACTTATCTTCAGAACAATGGTTATAATATTAAATTTACTGCTATTGATGAACCTGAACAGGACTTCAAGAACTTAGAAGAACCATTAGTTAAAGGTTTAGCTCACGAAGAATATGTTACAAGCTTGATCAATAAGATCTATAAAGCAGCGAAAGATGTTGATGACTTCAGAACAATGCAGTGCTTTGACTGGTTCGTTAAAGAACAGGGCGAAGAAGAAAAGACTGCAGATGACTTATTAAAGAAGTATCGTTTATTTGGCAGTGATCCTAAAGGCTTGTATGCATTAAATCAGGAATTATTAGGACGTGTTTATACAGCTCCTTCATTAGTTTTATAATCATTCATCAAGGTCTCATTTTGTTGAGACCTTTTTCGTGCAATGCAAAAAATAGCGAATATGGAAAAAACGGATTATAATGGGTATAGACATAAGAAAGGGATGAATGGAATGAAGAAAGTAATAAGTATGATGGTATGTCTTATGATGATGTTTTCCTTAAACATATCAAATGTTCATGGTGAGACGGTGTATGAATCCGATTATGAGCAAGCAAGAATAGGGAATGTGATGCTTAGATTGAGTGGTCACCGTAGCACATTAGGGAATGTTGAGTGTTTAAAACAACTCAATTTGATGCGTTATCGTGCTTGTCGCAATCAGGAAGTGAATCCGGATGATAAAAATAAAGAGAAGACACTTTCCCTAATTACAGATTATGGTAATAATCCTACAGATGAGCAATTATCGAAAAGTAATGGGGATTATGTGCCTTTGAAGTGGAGTAATGAACTTGAAAGGATTGCAGAAATCAGAAGCGTAGAAGCATCAATCTGTTATGGTCATAAAAGACCTAACTCAGTAAGCTATGGTTATGAAGGGGAGAGAAATGTTCTAGTGAATGGAAAAGGTGATTGGGCTTTTGCAGAAAACTTGGTAGATACAGATGAGATGCAAAGTGGTATTGATTCTTGGTATAGTGAGAGAAGTGCCTATCTTAAAAATCCTAAGACTGACGAAAATACAGTTGGGCATTATGAAAATATGATAGCTCCTTCTAATGAATACATTGCTTTATCTACATTTGAAGCGAAGGATTTAGATGGTAAAAAAGTAGCCTGTACAGTTTTTGAAGGTGGTAATAGTTCAGATCTTAAATATTTTAACGGTAATGATTGTAGTTATACTGAAGAGCCTAGAAACTTGAATGAAGATTGCGCACAAAAAGTAGAAGTTGCTTTATCAAATTGCAAGCTAACTTTACATGTCGATGATACGATCCATCCAAAAAAGACAAGTCAGGCACAAATCTATGCAGAGTATAGCTGTCCTTTTGATGGCATTAAAACAAAATGGCCGGTCGTTTCTCGTGTACTATGGTCTTCTACAGATCAGAATGTCTTTAAAGTGGATACAAAAGGAAATGTAACTGCTGGAGGGAATGTTGGAGATGCTGAATTACAGGCTTTAGTAAATAACAAGCTATTATCAAAATCGATTCAAGTTGGTCATACCTGGGTTCATGATGAGAAACATACGGATTCTGAAGCCACTTGTGTCTCAGAAGGTAGAAAATATTTTAAATGCAGTGTTTGCGGAGCCGGAAGACTAGAAATTACAACAGCTGATCCTAATGCTCATGGGGAAACCGAATTAAAAAATGTAAAAGAAGCTACATGTACCGAAGATGGTTATACAGGAGATTCAGTATGTACTTTGTGTGGAAAGGTCGTTAAGTCTGGCACAGTGGTTCCAGCTCTTGGTCATCAGTGGGTCAAAGATCCTACAGGAAACAAGTATGTTTGCAGCCGTTGTGGTGCAGTGAAAAGTGATACATCTACAACGGATGATTCTTCTAAAACTGATCCAAATTCAAAAAACACGGATACGACTGATCCAAGCAATCAAAAGAATACAACTGATGCAAATGATTCTACAAACACATCTAATTCAGATCATCAGGATGAAAATACTGAAGACACTTCTTCAATAACTGATGATTCAACAAATCGTGGGAATGGTCATCATCAAAACGATACATCGGCACATACACATTCGTACAAATGGATCGTTGATCAGCAGGGTAACTCTTTACAGGAATGTGCAATCTGTGGAAAGAAAGTCTATCCACAGGTAGCTTCTTTATTGAATTTAACATTAAAAGCATCATCAAATAAGATGAATATCAGCTTTAAGAAAGTGAATGGAGCTTCTCAATATACACTTTATCGTGCCATCAATGGAACAAAGTTTAAGAAATATAAAACTCTTAAAACAAACCGTTTTACTGATCGTAAGTTAAAGAAACATACGATCTATGGCTATATGGTTATGGCAAATGATGGTAAGAAAACAAAGAGCTTGAAATGTTATAGCGTAACGGGAAACAGTAAAGGCAAACAAGCGAATGTAAGAAATCTTACAACAAGCAAAACAGTAAAGATCAAAGCCGGTCAGAAGAAAAAACTGAAAGTAAAGATCTCTTATTATGGGAACAAGAAGAAGCCTTTAAATAAGCAATTTGGTGGCACTTTACGTTATGCAACAAATATGCCAGCAATTGTTAAAGTAGATAAAAATGGAACTGTGACTGGTATAAGAAAAGGTCATGCAATGATTTATGTCTATGGACAAAATGGTTTTTATAAAAGTGTAAAGATTACGGTTGCTTAAGGAGGAAATGATGATGAAGAAAATATTAAGCTATATATTGACTGCTCTATTAGTAATCAGTGTTATGATGCCATTTACTTTAACGTATGATGTTCATGGTGAAGATGAAATCATTGCAAGTGGTAACTGTGGTGCACGTGATTCACACGGTGATTTTGGTGATAATGTTAAATATAAGGTAGTAAAAATTGATGATTCTAATGAACGTTTGATTCTTGAAGGAACTGGTGATACTGCGGAATTCAATTCCAGATATAGTGGTTTATTATCAGCTGCTGGAATCCCATTAAATCATACTCCATGGTATCAGGAAAGGGAAAAGATTACGAGTGTCGAAGTAAAGAATGGTATAGACAAGTTAGACCAGGCTGTTTTATGTGATCTATCAAATGTCAAGGAAATAACGTTACCATCTTCAATAAAAGAGCTCGGAGGATATGTCTTTATGGGATGTGATCAATTGACGACTGTTCACTTAAATGAAGGTCTTCAAAAGATCAGCTATAATATATTTGGAAATACGAATGTGGAAGACATTTATTTGCCTAAGACCGTAGAGTTTATGGATGCAACGAACTTTAAAAAACTTGGCATGGATCATGTTACTTTTGAAGAGGGATCACCCTTTAGTATAAAAGACAAGATCGTCTATGCACAAAATGGTAAGGAAATTGTTTATGGAAAACCTCAATTTGAAGATGGAGCCTTTAATATACCTGATGGCATAGAGAAGATTGATGATTATGCCTTTATGGGAAATAATAGCATCAAACATGTTACATTTCCGGATACTTTAAAGGAGATTGGTGCTATGGCCTTTTACGAAGATCCGATAGAAGGGGAAGTTGTCATTCCTAATACAGTCACAAAATTAGGGTATTCAGCCTTTGTTAGGGCGAAGATAACATCAATAACAATTCCTGATTCAATCAAAGGCATTAACACTCTATGTGCAGAGTGCAAGAACTTAGTGAATGTAAAATTAAGCAAGAATTTGGAGGATATTGCTTCAGCTTTTGAAGGATGTTCATCACTTAAAGAAATTACCTTACCTGATTCATTGAAGGATATCAGTTTTTATGCTTTTGAGGGATCTGGTCTCACATCTATTATGATTCCTGATCAGGTGACTAATATTGGTAAATATGCTTTTGCAAACTGTTCACAGCTTAAAGAAGTCCATATGGGTAAATCAGTAACAGAAATAAATGATAAAGCTTTTTATAATTCAGCTCTTGAATCAATTGATCTTAAGGAAGGACTCTTAACAATTGGGAGTTATGCCTTTGATAAATCAAATCTTAAAAACGTCAATGTCCCATCGACCGTGACAAGTGTTTCGCCAGATGCATTCCCAATTGATTGTGAAGTGACAAGAACAGCTTCACCAAGAACAACGCACTTAGAAGATCAAACAAAGACCTCTGTTAAGAATGCGATTCAAGAAAATAAGACTTCTTCTCCGTCAGAAACTTTAACAAGCGAGAAGAAAGAAGTTGTCGGTATAGTTCTTCCAAAAGAAGAGTCTAAGACTACAAATACAGGTTCTATTAAAAATAGCCAAAAGAAAGACACAAAGGCCACGGGTTATCTTCCTTTGAAGTTAAAAATGAAAAAAATAGGACGATCACAAGTGAACTTATCTTATCAAAAGATAAAGAAAGCAAAAGCTTATGCAATCTATATGGCTAAAGGCAAAGGGGCTTACCAGTTTGTAAAGAAACAGAAGAAACGTACTTATAAAATGAAGCATCTTAAGAAAGGCCAATATCATTTCTACGTAGAAGCATATGATTGCAGCAATAAGAAGATTGCAGTATCTAAGCGTAAGCTCATTTCAACTGGTAAGAAGATTAAGAAAAATTAACAAATCATTTGTTTAATGATTTTACAAAAGGAGTCAACACAGCTTATTGTGCTGACCTCTTTTCTTATGTGCTTAGAAATCTCAAGTTCATCATGAATAGAGATGATTTTAGGATTTTGAAATTTATAAAAACCGGAAAATCAGAAATTACCATGATGGTATCAACAAGATATCAAGAGAAGGAATTATATACGAAATGTGTGAAAATATGTGATAAATGTCAAAAAGTCATCTGAACCTTAAATCAAGCTTAAACTATAGCAATAAAGCATAAATAT
>ONFH01000232.1 GCA_900317015.1 uncultured Erysipelotrichaceae bacterium
AAATTTTTTAAACGAAGGACACATATACGTTAAAATTAGCTATAAAAAAACATGCTTCTGAGAGTATTTGAAACGTATAGTTGATCACCTTGCTTTATTTCGATGCGTCTGAGCGCACGTTTCATTCTGTTAAAATTGCTTTAAAACCCTTTATTTAAAGTCATTTTAGAGACTCTTTTAAGTCAAAAAAATAATGACTTCTGAGGACAATTTTTGATAAAAAACGTGTTAACTGAGGATGTGAAATGGCAAAATTGCGATTTTTCATTTGTGGGTTGAAAAATGAAACGAATATGCTATAATATTTCTTGCCATTGCAATAAACATATCTGAACCATGTCAGGACCGGAAGGTAGCAGCATTAAGGATCCCTGTTTATGTGTGATGGCCTTTTTTTATAGGAGCCAATAATTTATGAATGATGAATATTTTATGTCAATTGCATTAGCAGAAGCTCTTAAGGCAGAGGATCATGATGATGTTCCAATTGGCGCAATTATTGTCAAAGATGATCAAGTGATTGCTCGGGCTCATAATAATCGTGAAAGAGAGAAGAGGGTCATTGCTCATGCGGAGATCTTAGCAATCGATGAAGCCAATAAAAAATTAGGAATGTGGCATCTTGATGATTGTACGATGTATGTGACACTCGAACCTTGCATGATGTGCAGTGGCGCGATCATTCAATCACGAATGAAGAGAGTCGTAATTGGAGCGACCGATTCAAGATGGCCGGGACTCTTAACATTTATCAGAGATCATAAATTTAATCATGAAGTTCAAGTTGATCTCTCACAGTCTCGAGAGATCTGTTCAAAAATCATTAGTGCTTACTTTAAAAAGAAAAGAACAAAGGTAATCAAGTGATTCGAAAAATGAATCACTTTTTAATTACGCAAAAAGAATCATCAGGTGATGATTCTTTCAAAGCAAAAGGAAAAAAGAGAAGAGTGATTTTCATGATTAATGAGAGAGTACAAATCGGTACTCTGTCCATTTTCCTTCCTTTCAAATTATACATGGAATGGTCCGCTATTCTTATCATAGAATTTTTAAATTGTATAAAGAATCTGAAAATTTTGAGAGAAAGGAAGGACTTATGAAAGTCAAGAATTAGTTTTTCATGTATAATGTACAATGGTGGTGAAAGTATGGCTTATAAATCATTATATCGAGCTTACCGACCTCAGACATTCGAAGATGTTTCTGGTCAACAAGCTATTATCAAAACACTTCGTCATGCCATTGACGAAAACAAAATTGCACATGCTTATTTATTCTGCGGACCTCGAGGAACAGGGAAAACGACCGTTGCAAAACTTTTTGCAAAGGCTGTCAACTGTACTGGAGAACATAAACCATGTGGTCAATGTGCGAACTGTAAAGCCATTGCCAATGGGACGCATCAAGACGTCATCGAAATCGATGCGGCTTCTAATAATGGGGTAGAAGAAGTACGTAACTTAATTGATAAAGTTAAGTATGCTCCAATCCAGGGAAAGTATAAAGTCTACATCATCGATGAAGTTCATATGATGTCGACCGGGGCTTTTAATGCTTTATTAAAAACATTAGAAGAACCACCTGCTCATGTCATATTCATTCTAGCAACGACAGAACCGCATAAAATCTTACCAACAATTATTTCTAGATGTCAAAGATTCGACTTCAGTCGATTGACTGATGAAGAAATGATTGATCGTATGAAGACGGTCATGAAAGAAGAAGGTAAGACTTATGAAGAAGGAGCCTTAGCATTAATTGCCAAACTCGCCAATGGTGGGATGCGTGATGCTTTATCTATACTTGAACAATGTCTAGCCTATAATGATGAACATCTAAGTGAGAAAGATGTTAACTCCATTTATGGCATCGTTTCCTTAGAAGATAAGATCAATTTGATCAAAGTCATATTAGCTAAGGATATGAATATAGCTTTAGAGATTATTGAAAAGATGGATCAAAGTGGTATTGATGTCAAAAGACTGACCTATGATCTGATCGATATTCTTAAAGATGTCGTCATCTATAAGAATACGAAGAACTTATCAGTTTTATCAGTTCTCTCTTCAAGTTATATTGATTCCATTGTCCCATATATAACAAGTGAAGATGCTTTAGCTTTTATTGATATCTTGTTAGCGGCAACAGAAAAGTTTGCTCGTTCGGTCAATCCTGGTATCTATTTTGAGTTAGCAATTCTCAAATTATGTAATCAGGATCATGCAGGAGTCGTCACTCAGGTAGAGAAAGCACCAATGCCTAAGCTCCAACCAGTGCAGGATCTTTCACAAACAAGACCACAAATAGCACCAGTTCAAAAGCCAAAGACTCAGCCTCAACTTCAAACTCAGCCTCAAGATGAGAATGATTACAGGCAAGAGGATCCATCTATTAACGATGTACCAGAAGATGATCATCAGCCAGATGTTCAAAGTGCTTCTGAAAAGAAGCCAGAATTCCATTTCCAGCAGACTGAATCAGTTAGCAAGGCTACAGGAATGATTGAAGTCGATGAAGCAGATATTCTCAATATTCTTGTTCAGGCTAAGCGTACGATCTTAAATAGCTGTCAGGAAAAGTGGACAGTCATGAAAAGATATATGGCAAATATGAATACTGCCAAGGCGGCTAGTCTTCTCGTTAATGGAAAACCAGTTGCGGCTTGTCCAGGTGGAATGGTCATCGCTTTTGAATATATGACGGATGTCAATGCCGCAAACTATTATAAAAATTATCATCAGATTGCCGCTTTGATCAAAGATGTCATGGGTGAAGAATATAAATATGTTGCTATTGAACAGAACGCTTGGCTAAAATTAAGAAAGAAGTTTATCGTTTTACATAAACAACGTAAACTTCCTAAACCAGGTCCAATTGTTTTAAAGCATATTGAACAGGTCAATGAAAATCATGAAAATAAAGCAGATAAGAAATTGACCGATGCGCAAAAGATGGCCTTAGATATGTTTGGACCAGATATCGTAGAATTTTCGGAGGATTAAATATGGCTTATCCAAAATCATTTGAAGAGCTGATGGAGTGCTTTAAGATGCTTCCAGGTATTGGCAATAAGGGAGCAGAGCGTATGGCCTATCATGTATTAGAAATGGATCAGTCTCAAGTTAAGAGATTCAGTGATGCATTAATTGATTTCAAAAAGAACATTCATCACTGTAAGATCTGTGGTCATATTTGTGAGGGAGACACATGTGATATTTGTAGTGATCCTTCACGAGACAAGTCGATGATCTGTGTCGTCGAATCACCTAAAGATGTCTTTGCGATGGAGAAGCTTAAAGAATATCACGGTCTCTATCATGTATTAGGTGGTACGATCTCTATCATGGATGGTAAGACAGCCGATGACTTAAACATTGATTCACTTTTTAATCGTATCGATGATATGACGAAAGAAGTTATCATTGCCACAAACCCAACGAGAGAAGGGGAGACAACGGCACTTTATTTAGCAAAGCTTCTAGATGCAAAAGGAGTGAATGTCTCTCGTATTGCTAACGGCTTACCAGTCAACAGTTCATTAGATTATGCAGACGACTTAACATTACTACGAAGCTTTGAAGGACGTAAGAAGATTTAAGGACAGATTGAAAGAATCTGTTCTTTTTTCAT
>ONFH01000205.1 GCA_900317015.1 uncultured Erysipelotrichaceae bacterium
CTGCTTTTATTATACTATTACTCAGTATTTTAATGGGTATTATTCATTTTGAGTCAGTTGCCAAACGAAACCAATTTCCTAATATATCAAAAGCATAACTAAGGCAATGCTTGTCGCACTGGAGTAATCAAATGACTGCAGATCACTCATGACTAAGATCGCCGTAATTTCTGTTTGATAAGGCTGATTGCCGGCGATAAAGACGACCGCACCATATTCGCCGATGCCTCTTGCAAAGCTCATCGTGATCCCACTCACTAGTGCCGGCAGGACTTCGGGAACGATGACATGAAGAAATGTATATTTTGCATCGGCTCCTAACATTTCCGCTGCTTCTTCATAGGAGGAATCGACTTTTTCTAAGACCGGCTGCAAGGTTCTTACGACAAAGGGAAAACCGACAAACACTAAGGCGATGATCATCCCTAAGCGGGTATAAGCGATCTTGATACCAAAGTGAGCGGCAATCTTTCCAATAGGACCATGTAAGCTTGTCAAATACGCTAATGAAATGCCAGCGACTGCTGTCGGTAAGGCAAAGGGCAATTCAATCACACTGTTGACAAAAGACTTCAAAGGAAAGTCATAACGAACTAATACCCAGGCGATGATGAAACCCATCACGCCATTAATCAGGGCTGCGATGAGGGCTGTTTCAATCGTGACAAGATAACTTGCAAGCACGCGAGGAGCGGTCACGATCGTGAAGAATTCACCAGGCTTGATCTTAGCGGTATAGATGACGATCGCACATAAAGGAAGTAAAACGATGAAACTCAACATGAGCATGGTCGTCGTCAAACTGAAGCCAAAGCCAGGAATGACACGTTTATTCATAGATCTCATCAAAATACCCTCCTTCTGCAAAATGTATTTTTGTCGCTTTCGACCAGCCCCCAAAATGGGCAATGGTCGTTAAATCTAAATTCGTCACAATCCATTTTTTAGAAATGGTCTTGATTTCATAAGAGGACGACTGTGACTTATAGGCTCTCTCCACCGTCGTATTCACGGGTCGATAATAGTTTTGGGCAATGAGCTTCTGTGCTGATGGACTATAAAGATGACGAATATAAGCATCGGCAACTTTTTTGGTCCCCTTTTCTTTCACCACTTCATCCACTAAGGCAACAGTTGGCTGACATAAGAGACTTGCCTTAGGCATAATGATCTCATAGTCCCCAGGATTTTCTTCCATGCTTAAGTACGCTTCATTTTCCCAGGTGATCAGCACGTCCCCTTCGCCATTTTCACAAAAGGTCGTCGTTGACGCTCTTGACCCAGAATCAAGCACTAAGACATTGCCATAGAGAGCTTTCATTTTCGCTTTGATCTGGTACTTGGAATATCCAGCCTGTTCAAAACCATACCAGGCGGCTAAATAGTTCCATCTCGCCCCACCGCTTGTTTTAGGATTAGGGGTGATCACGCCGATCCCTTTTTTGGTTAAATCATTCCAGTCATGAATCTTTTTAGGATTATGCTTTCTTACGAGAAAGACGATCGTCGACGTATAAGGCGCTGATTGATCAGGATAATTGTGAATATAACCTGACTTGATGAGGCCACTTGTTTTTAATGTATCGACATCACTTTGGACAGCTAAGCTCACCACATCGGCCTTTAAACCATTGTCGACTTCTAAGGCCTGCTTCCCGCTTCCTCCATGGGACTGAACGACATTCACTTTCTGGTGATACGTCTTCTCATACCACTTAAAAAACTGAGTGTTGTATGTGTTGTACAATTCACGGGTCGGATCATAGGAGACATTCGTGATGGAAAGAGTTTGATCCCCACAGCCGCTGATACTTACACCAACAATTGCTATTACTAAAATCATTTTTAAGAATCGCATCTTTCCACCTCTTTCCTATATTCCTACTGTTTTGTTGCGTTTATGATACCATAAATAGAAAAAACCGTGTTCTATGGAAAAAAGAGAGCACGTTCTAAAATATTTTTATAGCTATTGCTGGTGATGATGAAAAAAGGCCAGAAAAAAAGACCTGAGGATCAACCTCAAGTCTTCAATTTGAATTATGCACGTTTTAACAATGGTTTTAACGCAAAGACAACTTGATATGTCTGTGTTGGGAAGGCAAAAATCATAGATGAAAGATCTAAAGCCGTCATCTTCTTATTAATCATTAATGTTAAAAAGTCTGTAACCATAGCAGCCTCATCACTGATGAGTGCTGCTCCGGCAAGGTAACCTTCCTTGTCTAAGATAAATGTGTAATCAGCCTCTGTTTCACGATTGTTGACCCATTCATTCATTTGACCAAATGGATATCTAACAACTTTATAGTCATCTGGATGCGCTTCAGCTTCTTCCACACTCACACCAACCTGGGCAATACGAGGTAATGTGAAGACCATATTAGGGATGGCTGGATAAACGATTGGGGCGTTGCTTACGCCTAAGATCTGGTATGCAATATAGTTTGATTCGAATTCAGCTGTTGGTGTTAACTTAGGAATCTTCTTATCAACGACATCACCGCTGGCATAAATGTTTTCAACGGATGTCTGCATATGCTCATTAACTTCAATACCACGTTTAGAAGCTTTAATGCCTAAGTTTTCTAAGCCGATATTTTCAACATTGGCAACACGACCTGTTCCTTCGACAACATAATCGGCTTGATAAGCACCCTTGCTTGTATGAACAACTAAAGCATCACCATCTTTCGTGACTTTTTCAAGACCTTCACCAAAGTGGAATTCAGCACCCATGCCTTCCATCTTCTTGATCAGCATGTCGACATAAGCTTTAGGATACTGAGCTAAGGCTCTTGGAGCAAAGTCGATCACAGTGACTTTCTTACCTAAGGCTAAAGCCATTGAAGCAAATTCCATAGAAATAATACCAGCCCCGACAAAGACGATCGAATCAGGCATTTCATCTAAATCTAAGAAGTCCTTAGAATGATGCATCAATTCTTTTCCTTCTACATTTAACTCTGCATCTCTAGCACCAGTCCCGATGACGATATATTCAGCTGTTAAGCTCTTTCCATCAACATCGACCGTATGGGCATCTTTTAAAGAGCCATGACCTTTAATGACTTCAATACCATATTTGGCAAAAGCCTGTCCCAATAATGGATCTAAGGCACCAATTAACTTTTTCTTATAAGCCATTAAGCCTTTCCAGTTGATGTCAGGTCTCTTCATGCCTAAATCTTCATAACGCGCAAAGCCTTCCTGATATTCAAAAGGTCCATCCAATAAGATTTTCGCATCACAGCCATAGTTTGTACATGTGCCGCCATTCTTATCTTCTTCGATCATAGCGACTTTCTTACCTGCCATCTTTAAAGCGATCGCACCATGGTTGCAGGCATGACCGCTTCCTAAGAATAATACATCATAATCAAAATTGCTCATTGTTTCCTCCTGCCTTTCTTTATTAATTGTGTGCAATTAAATTTTACATAACCATTATAGCAACTTCATTTTCTCTTTTCAATCAAAACACTTTAATATTGTCAAAATACTCTCTTCTTTATTATAAGAGACTTTGACTCGATCATGAGAAAAACAGGAGGTCTTGAAAAAATTTATTTAAAAAAAACGATATGACCAAAGATATGATCATATCGCTCCCATTTTTATTTATCTTCTTCTTTTAACCACTTTGCCACATCAAGTGCATGATAGGTAATAATGATTGATGCACCGGCACGTTTAAAGGCATACTTATTTCCATCTCAATGTACTTTTATGCATGGCATAACTTAATAATCAATCCTATTTACTACTCACTTGAAATTTCATAATGCTCTTTGAGATCGTTTAACCTATTGTATGGAATGTAACCATCTTTTTGTAACCTTCCGACCACGATGCCTGGTGCAATATTGATTTTTTTTGCAAAGGCAGAAATGCCTGAACGAGAAAAGTTATTCGTTGCTTTAAACTCATTATAATCCTCTTTAGATATAAGCATATCTCTCGCCCACTCATCAGCAGCCTGTTCATCGTCTTGTGTGGTGCCCTCTGCTTTTCCAATATGGCCAAGAACAATATGACCTAATTCATGAAATAAACTAAACCAGAATTTATCTGCATCCTTTCCTCTTGCAGTTAAACCAACAACAATCTTTTTTCCATCCATAAAAGAAGCACCATGTAAGAAGGATCCTTTAAGATGTGGCAAAAAAATCAGAGCAACTCCACATTCTGAAAGGAGATTTTTCATATCAAGGCAAAAATCTTCAGGCTTTAAAACAGTCATCGCTCTAATCTTAGGTACGATTTCAATTAATTTTCTTACACTAATAGTTTTCGTTTCGACTTCACGTGCCTTGATTTTTGCTTCCTGTACCCATGCCAGTAAAGCCAAGTCACCTTTATCTGAAACCGAAAGTCTTCTACAAGCAATCTTTGTAATGTTTCTATTTTCTAACAAGGATAAATCGACAACACCAAAATACTTTCTTAAATTTAAAACCTTTTCTTTAATATTTCTTGTCTTTTCAATCCATCCCAATTTTGCCATTTCACTATACGGGAATTCACGTGCTAATTTTTCATCAGCCTCCATAGTATTCTCAGCATTCACTTTCACAAGTTCTTCACGATAAAGAGCTTCTAAATTACTCCAGAAACTTGCGGGAACTCCTAAAACAGTTTCTAACTTTACTGCCACCTCAGGAGTTAACTGAACTTCGCCATTAATCAATCTACTAATATGTTTTTCCGACAAACCCATTCTAGCCGCAAATTCTTTCTGACTCATTCCCATGTTTTCAAGTCTCTCCTTAATAGATACACCTGGTGGGACTGCAATAAAACTACGACTCCTCATAATCCTTACTCCTTCTTTCTTCTTTTTAATGATAATCTACAATTTCAATAATTTGAACTTGAATTTCTCGACCTAATTTTTTAAAGACAAGCCGATACGGCTGTACTAAGTCCATCGCATATTGGCCTTTTCTATCACCTGTTAATGAATGACATCTACCAAATCCATATTGAATCATGAATTCTACAGATGGTGCTGATTTAATCTGAAAAATTCTTAATTTAATTTTTTCAGACATTTCACTACCATATTTTTTATCGGATACTTTAGGATCCGTACAAACTTTTTGAAGCTTCTTATTTTTGTAGGTAATTTCCAAAAGTATCACCTCTGTCATAATCGAAATTTACCTCTCCGGTAAATATATAATAGCACATCCATGAATAAAATCAATGATAAATTAACCTCTGAGGTAAATATTGTAGTGATCAATATGAAGGCACTTAAAAAGGTGAAGACGCATCTCCACCTATATTGACTATTCTTCTTTTAACCATTTTGCCACATCAAGTGCATGATAGGTAATAATGATTGATGCACCGGCACGTTTAAAGGCATACATATTTTCCATAACGATACGCTTTTCATCGATCCAGCCATTCAAGGCAGCGGCCTTGACCATAGCATATTCGCCAGACACATTATAAACAGCTAATGGTTTATTGAATGTTAATGAAGCTTCTTTTAAAACATCTAGATAAGCTAAGCCTGGTTTGACCATGACGATATCAGCACCCATATCAATATCATTCTGAATCTCACGTAAACCTTCCTGACCATTACGAGGATCCATCTGATAAGTCTTACGATCACCAAATTCTGGTGCTGAGTTTGCGGCGTATCTAAATGGTGAGAAATAGCCAGAAGCATATTTTGCACTATAGCCCATGATTGGGGTATCTTTATGACCATGTGTATCTAAATATTCACGAATAGCTGAAACATCCCCATCCATCATATCTGATGGAGCGACAAGATCTGCACCGGCATCGACAACCGTATTGGCCATCTTTGATAATAATGGTAAGGTTTCATCATTGAGGATGATACGGTCTTTACTAATGAGGCCACAATGACCATGACTTGTGTATTCACATAAACAGATATCCGCAATGACGATTAAGTCAGGATACTTGCTTTTAATATAACGAATAGCTTCCTGGACGATGCCATGATCATGATAAGCTTCACTACCAACGGCATCTTTATACTTTGGTACACCAAAGATCAGAATACCAGAAATTCCTGAATCATGGATCTCCTTTAAAATAGGATCAAGTTCATCGATACTATAACGATAAACACCAGGCATGGAATCAACGGCCTGTTTGATATGTTCCCCTTCAATGACAAATAATGGATAAATCAAATCTCTGACATCAACACGTGTCTCTGCCACAAGATCACGTAAAGCTGCTGTTTTTCTTAATCTTCTAAATCTTTGCATGTGTAACTTCCTCCAAGATCGTTTCTAGAATTCCCTTACGGGATGCTTCCTTCGCCAAAATCCAATTCCTAATGTGATAACGTTCTGCCATCTTCGCCGTATAAGGTCCAATACAAATCACCTTTGTCTGATCACTGATCGTCTCACCTGCTTCAATATATCCTTTTAAGCCCTGTGAACTGGCAAAGATCAGATAATCATCACGACATACCGAGGGATGAGGATCATCAATGATCGTATCATAAAGCGGAAATTCGCAAAATGAACGCTGAGCTTTGCTTAAGACTGTTCGTAAGACATCATTGCCTTTCTTCGCACGAGGAATCAAGATGTGATCCTTTTGACTTGTCACTTCGACAAGCAGTGATCCTAAGGCTTCTGATGTATAAATCTCAGGGACATAATCCGCCTGGATATGATATTGCTTTAAATATGTGGCCGTCGCTTCCCCAATGACCGCAATCTTTAAAGAAGCAAGTCTTCGTACATCATAACCTAAGGAATAAAAGGCATCAAAGAAGAGACGGATCGTATTACGGCTAGTAAAGACAAGCATACTGTAATCCTCTAATGAAGCGAGTTCCTCTTTTAAACGTTCCTCACCAACAGGCTGGATCTTGACGATTGGTTTGGTATGACAGGCTGCGCCATAATGCTTTAAGAGCGCACCCATACGGTTCGTAAAGTCGTCCGTCCCCACACTGCTTACTGAGATGCCTGATAAAGGGCGTTTGTAGTGAGACAAGAAATGATAATCACTTGTTTCGCCTACGACAATGATGGCTGGTGTCACGCAGCGAGGATCCTCATGAACTCTGTGTGCAAGATCTTTTAATGATGCTCTTAAGGTATACGCATTTTCTCTTGTGCCATTAGAGATCACGGCTGCAGGTGTTTCTGGATCCATACCTTCTTCGATCAAAGCATTGGTGATCAGTTCAATACTGTGAAGACCCATTAAAAACACTAAGGTTCCTCCTGTATGGGCTAAAGCATGAAAATTGATCTCTTCATCAATGCGTCCTGCTCTGACGTGACCGGTCACCACCGTAAAACTACGAGCAACACCACGATGAGTGACGGGAATACCCGCCATTTCAGGAACCGAAATGGCACTGCTTACGCCAGGAATGAGTTCAAAATCAATACCAGCGGAAATCAATGCTTCCGCTTCTTCACCACCACGACCAAAGACAAAAGGATCGCCGCCTTTCAGTCTTAGGACAACGGGATATTCTTTCGCTTTTTGAATCAATAAAGCATTGATCTCATCCTGCGTAGCATAATGTGTGCCAGCGACTTTCCCCACGTAGATCTTCTCACAGCCAACTTTCGTATGAGATAAGAGTTCATCATCGATCAGCGCATCATAGATCACACAATCACAGGACTGCAAGATTGCATAAACTTTTAAAGTCATATAATCTTTTTGAGCGGGACCACTGCCCGCAATATATACAAATCCTCTATTTTCCATCGGCATGCTCCTTCAGTTCCTTGACAAGTTTTGAGAGATCCTCTGCTTTTTCTTTATAAATGGGTGATTGATGATAAAAGCTGTAGATCATCCGTTCCCCATTTTCGATCGGGCTATAAGCCCCAATGGCATCATGACATGAGGCATTGAGTTTTTGCATGACTGAACGTTCAAGTAGAAAAGCTTCATAGGTCTCTTCATCATGAATGCAGGCAAAGACCTCTTTCCAAGGGGAATCTTTGAGATACTCAATGGTTAAAATACCCTGACAGGAGGCAGGAATAAATTCATCAGGATCTAGTGGCACAACGGTTAGACCACTTACATCCGGATGTAAACGTTCAAGTCCCGCTGCCGCTAAAAGAATCGCATCATAATTTCCTGCTTTGAGTTTTTCAATACGGGTATTGATATTCCCTCTTAAGAGCTTCACTTCAGTATCTGGGAAAAAGCGCTGTAGTAAGGCTTTTCTTCTGGGACTTGATGTCCCAATAACATGAACATCATCAGTACGCTTTAAAAGAACATCATGAACCGCCCCACGCTTTAATACCGAGAACTCAAATTCTGATGAGGATAAAGCAGGCAGATCTTTCCCACTGTGGATGGCTATATCAATTTCATGATTTTTAAGGGCTGTTTCAAACTCATCGACAAATAAGCCCTTTCCACCAATTTCCGCTAAAGACTTATGAAGGATCAGA
>ONFH01000203.1 GCA_900317015.1 uncultured Erysipelotrichaceae bacterium
ACATTTCACGGAATTGTCCGTTTGCACCATTTTGAAGCATAATAGAAAAACACTCCTAGTTCTACTAGAAGTGTTTGAATAATATTATTCGATTGAGCTACCTGCGTAATAGCCTTCTCTTACTGCATCACCGATCTTACCAAGTTTAAATAAATCGCCAACTTTTCTTGTCTTTGTTTGATACTTGGCATCGATCTTATCCGCAATATCATTCACTGGACGCATACCGAAAGCAGAGATGATCGTATCGGCAGGAAGGATTTTTTCACCTTCACTTGTTTTGCAATGAACACCATCTGCTTCTACGCTTGTTACTTTTGTATTTGTAAGTAATGTAACATTGTTTTCGGCAAGTTTTCTAAAGAGTGTGATCTTATTGATGAACATAGCATCTTTCGCACATTCACCCATCATTTCTACAACAGTGACATCTTTACCTTTTTCGCTCGCCAGTTCTAATGCTGCATCACAACCTGATAAACCGCCACCACAGATGACGACATGGTCACCTTTGATCTTTGATTCATCTTTGTGCGCAGAAACGATATCAATGACTCTTGGATCGTCCATGCCTGGAATATTAGGTGTAAATGGTGTTGTCCCTGTGCCTACGATAATACGATCAGCAGTTGCTAAAAAGTTTTCATCCCCTGTTACGTAAGTATTCAGATGAATATCAACACCAAGTCTTGTTAATTCTTCTTCATAGTAATCTGCCAATTCGGCAATCTTTTCCTTAAATTTAGCAGTGGCAATGATACGCATTGTACCACCAAGACGATCATGAGCATCATAAAGTGAAACATGATGACCTTCAGTTGCGGCTACTCTAGCAGCTTCCAAGCCTGCTGGTCCACCACCTACAATGACTACATTCTTAGGGTCTTCTGTTTTTGTTAAATGGAATCTGACTTCTTCCATAGCTTCTGGATTGACTGCACAGCTAAGTTTTGTATGGTTGTTCCAGATACGGCCAATACAGAATTCATTACATCTTAAGCAAGGTCTTACTCGATCACGCTGATCATTCAAAAGTTTCTTAGGTAGGTCAGGATCAGCAATCAATGCACGTCCCATCATCGCAAAGTCAGCTTCACCAGATTCTACTAAACGAAGTGCTGATTCTGAATCATGTGTACCAGCGTTAAGTAATGGTTTATCAGTATGCTTTCTTGCTTCTTTACATACATAGTCCATGCAAGCAGTTCCTAAGTATGCAGGTGGAAAAATATAATCAAGAGTTTCATAAGAACCAGCATCGATATCGAAAGCATCGATATTCCCATCATCTAAAGCTTCAAGCAGCTGCATTGATTCTTCAATCGTACGACCGCCTTCAAAACGGTGATCTAAAGCCACTCTAAAGAGAATTGGCATATCTTTACCAACGGCACGTCTGATGGCAGCTACCATTTCTCTTGCAAAACGTGTTCTGTTTTCAGGCGATCCACCATATTCATCATCACGCTTATTCCAGCATGCGCTCATGAACTGATCAATTAAATATCCGGCATGAGCATGAATCTCAATGGCATCATAACCTGCATCACGAGCTAAACCAGCTGCAAATTCAGTTTCTCTCATAATGTCATTGATCTCTTCTTTTGTTAAAGCATGACAGATCACATTTGGATCAAAAGCACTTGGAATTGCGGATGCACTCATTGGTGGTCTTCCCATTGTATCTGGAAAAGCATTACGACCAGTTCCTGGTGAAATCTGACATACAATACGTGTGCCATAACGATGAACACCATCAACCATAGATGTCAATGCAGGTAATACAGAATAGCTATCTAGATAGCCTTCCATTGAACCCTGAGCAATGACTTCATTTAGCATCTGACAACCATTGATGATCATCCCTACGCCACCTTTGGCACGTCGAATAAAATAATCAATTTCCTGTGAATCCTTTCGTCCATTTGTAAATGCGGAGTTCGTTCCCATTGGCGACATGACCAAACGATTCTTAACCTCCATATTGCCTATTTTATAAGGTGTAAATAATTTTTCGTATTTCATAGTAAACCCCTTTCATTTCAAAAATTGTATCACAGAAAGCTGACATTGGGTAATTATTTTCACATAGAGAAAATAAATGACGATCATTTAGTAATAAAAGGAAGGACAATAACCTTAGAAAAAAACACCATGCCATTAGCCAAAACTGGCTAACACATGGTGTCAAAATATCTTATTGGTGGAGATGAGGGGAATCGAACCCCTGTCCAAAAGCCGTCCCATATTAGACGTCTACAGCTTATCTTGTCGAATGAATTTAAGTAAGCTACGATCCACAAGCAGTCTTTCACTTACCGATTCTCTAGATTTTCGAGTCATAATGTGAGACCCCACTATGACCTTATCCCACATTGTTTATGTTACAGGTGACTTCAAGCGTGGGCTCTTAAAGGCCTGCATTCGCGAGCTAATTAGCTACTAAGCGAAAGCGTAATTTGTTCTGTTTCCAGATATTTGTTTGTGAGGTTAACGTACTCCTACGGCTGCAATCTAATTCAAACTGACCCCTGTCGAATCCAAGACATCCCCATTAATAAGCATTTTTCAATGCTCGATCAATATCACGCTTCATGTCTTTTTCTTTCAAGGACTGACGTTTGTCATAGTTCTTTTTACCCTTGACTAAAGCAATTTCTACTTTAGCCTTGGATACATTAAAATACACCTTTAATGGTACGATTGTCAACCCCTCTTGCATAATTTCCTTTTCCAGCTTACGGATTTCTTTTTTATGCAAGAGGAGTTTTCTTAGTCTTCTCGGATCAACATTAAAAATGTTGCCTTCTTTATAAGGAGCGATATACATGTTCTCAACATAAGCTTCGCCATCTTTGATTCGGACAAAAGAATCCTTTAAGTTACATGATCCTTTTCTAATTGACTTGATCTCTGTGCCTTTTAATTCTATACCAGCTTCATAAGTCTCCAAAATAAAGTAATCATGTCTGGCTTTCTTATTTTGAGCAACAATTTTCATATCACTTATCTCCTTCTCTTTTTCTTCTTTCTGCTTCTTCTTTCAAAATCACTGCGATGTTTTTTACGACCACGATGTTCATTAGTCGAAGAGCTTCTCTTGTTCTTGACTTTTAACGAATGAAGATGACTACTATGATCATCTAATTTCGTTAACTTTTTACGTTTTGTCTTTGCCGTTGAAACAACATCAAAGTCAACACGCATTTCTGTCTTATTGACATCGATAACGACTACCTTTACTTTATCACCTAAACGATACTGTTTACCAGTTCTTTCACCAATCAACATCATCGCTTCTTCATTGTAAATGTAATAGTCATCTTTAAGGGTGTTCATATGAACTAACCCTTCAAC
>ONFH01000200.1 GCA_900317015.1 uncultured Erysipelotrichaceae bacterium
TGTCACAGGTGCTTTTTGAATGATCGCATTTAATTCATTAAGCAGTTCTTTTTGATCGACTTGTTTATCTTTTGCAAGCTTTTCAATCGGATCATGACCACCGCAGCAGTAATCTAGATGAAGTTCATTTAAATAGGAAATCGTCTGTGGATAAGCTCTGACCACATCCGCAAGTGTCATTGTTTCATTAATCATTTTTCGTACCTCCTGTTGTTTGGTGACTCCATTATAGGAGGGGATGGGTTCTTCTATCTGTTGCTTTAGCAACATTCTCTTTCTTTTTTATCGATAAAATCATTTTGTAAGGTATAGATTCCGTAAAAGGAAGATATGATTTTTTGACTTGTAGAAATGAAAACGCTATGATGAAAAAAAGAGAAAAAAGGGGCTTGAGAAGTGGAGAATTTGCGGAAAGAGGTTGACAAATAATCAATAAATTATATACAATAAATTAAATTTAACAAAGGAGATTTAAAATGGCATATTATTACGATGAACCATCACATACTTTTAGTGAATATTTATTAGTTCCTGGTTATTCAAGTGCAAATTGCATTCCTAAGAATGTAAGCTTGAAGACACCATTAGTAAAGTTTAAAAAAGGTGAAGAACCAGCAATTTCTTTGAATATTCCTCTTGTCTCTGCAGTTATGCAGGCTGTTTCTGATGACAAAATGGCTGTCGCTTTAGCAAAAGAGGGCGGGATTTCATTTATCTACGGTTCTCAGACAATTGAATCACAGGCTGCTATGGTCAGACGTGTTAAGAACTATAAGGCAGGTTTCGTTAAGTCTGATTCTAACTTAAGCGCTGCTGATACTTTGGCTGATGTCTTAGCCTTAAAGGAAAAGACAGGTCATTCGACAATGGCTGTTACAGAAGACGGGACCCCTAACGGCAAGTTGATTGGGATCGTAACTGGAAGAGACTATCGTGTGTCTCGTATGTCACCAGATGCAAAAGTCGTTGACTTCATGACACCTTATGAACGTTTAATTACTGCACCTCAAGATGTTACATTAAAACAGGCCAACGATATTATCTGGGATCATAAGTTAAACGCATTACCTGTTGTTGATGCTCAGCAACATTTACTTTATCTCGTATTCCGTAAGGACTATGAATCAAAGAAGAATAACCCTAATGAATTATTAGATGATAAGAAACGTTACATGGTCGGTGCTGGGATCAACACAAGAGACTATGCACAGCGTGTTCCAGCTTTAGTTGATGCTGGTGTTGATGTTTTATGTATCGACTCATCTGAAGGTTATACAGAATGGCAGAGAATGACGATCCAGTGGATCCGTGAACATTATGGTGATTCTGTCAAAGTCGGTGCTGGTAACGTCGTAGATGGTGAAGGCTTCAGATTCTTAGCTGAAGCGGGTGCTGATTTCGTTAAGATCGGTATCGGCGGCGGTTCTATTTGTATCACTCGTGAAACAAAAGGGATCGGTCGTGGCCAGGCAACAGCGGTAATCGAAGTTGCTAAAGAAAGAGATAAGTATTTTAAAGAAACGGGAATCTATGTCCCAATCTGTTCAGATGGTGGCATCGTCTATGATTATCATATGACTTTAGCTTTAGCTATGGGTTCTGACTTCATCATGTTAGGTAGATACTTCTCTCGTTTTGATGAATCTCCAACAAACAAAGTTATGGTCAATGGTCAGTACATGAAAGAATACTGGGGCGAAGGTTCTGCACGTGCTCGTAACTGGCAGCGTTATGACCTTGGCGGTGATAAGAAGTTATCATTCGTTGAAGGTGTTGACTCTTATGTTCCATATGCTGGTCCATTACATGACAACGTTGCTTTATCATTAAGTAAGATGAAGCATACAATGTGTAACTGCGGTTCCTTAACGATCAAAGAATTACAGGAAAAGGCGAAGATCACTTTAGTTTCTGCAACTTCAATCGTTGAAGGTGGCGCTCATGACGTCTTATTAAAAGACTCTACACCAAACCAGAATCAGTAATTCATGAAGGATCCTTCGGGATCCTTTTTAGGTGGCGTAAACTTAAAATTCTTGATGCATTATGATATAATGCGTAACGATAGGGGGAAAGCCCATGGCCAAGAAAAAAGAAAAATATTCACCAATGATGACGAAGTATCTTGAATTAAAGAAAGATTATGAAGATGCCATCGTTTTTTATCGTTTAGGTGACTTTTATGAAATGTTCTTTGATGATGCCATTACCGCATCCAAAGAACTTAATTTAGCATTAACAGGGAAAAATGCCGGAGTGAAGGAACGTGTGCCAATGTGCGGCGTGCCTTTTCATTCCGCAACGGGATATATTGAAGAATTAGTTAATAAAGGCTATAAGGTCGTCATCGTGGAACAGCTTGAAGATCCAAAACAGGCCAAAGGCCTTGTCGAACGTGGGGTCGTCCAGATCGTCACGCCAGGGACGATCATGGATCTTAAGCTCAACGAAAAGGTCAACCATTTCATCGGCGCTTTAGGCAACTTTGATTTCAATTACACCTTAGCTTATGCCGATATCTCAACTGGTGAGTTTTATTGTATGAACTTACCAAAAGATGATCGTTCTTTACGCAATGTCATGAAGACATTAGACTTCAAAGAAGTCCTCGTTATGGATGATGACTTTGCAGAAGAAGGCATCATGGTCACACATTATCATAATGAACATATGAGTGACCGTTATAAGAAGCTCTTTGATGACATCAGTGATCTCAAAGAGATCAAGACAGCCGTCAACTTATTAAATTACATGCTGGATACCCAAAAGCGTGATCTTGATTATATTCAGCCTTTAGTCGAAGTGAATCGTCAGGACTACATGATCATGGATGCTTCGACCAAGAAATCTCTTGAATTGACAAAGAGCTTAAATGGGGAAAAGTATGGGTCCTTATTATGGCTTTTAGATCATACGCATAGTGCAATGGGTGGGCGTATGCTTAAAAACTGGATCGACCAGCCATTACTTGATGAAGAAAAGATCAATGAACGATTAGACCTGGTTGGTCTTTTTGTGGATAACTTTATTGAACGAGAAACGATCTCCGATATGATCAAGGAAGTCTATGACTTAGAGAAGCTCGCATCCCGTATTGCTTTCGGCAATGTCAATGCCAGAGACTTGAAGTGGATCGCATCTTCTTTAAAGATCATTCCTGATATTCGTTATCAGTTAGAATCATTGGATGATCCGCGTTTAAATGATCTTGCTAAACAGTTAGTCGATCTTTCACCAATCACGGACTTGATCGATGCAGCCATTATTGATAATCCACCACTTGTCATTAAAGAAGGAAATATCATTAAAGCTGGCTATTCAGATGAACTTGATGAATATCGTGATCTGAAGAAGAATGGTCAGAAGTGGCTGAGTGATTTTGAAGAAAAGGAAAAAGAAAAAACCGGCATCTCGAAACTAAAGATCGGTTATAACCGTGTCTTTGGTTACTATATTGAAGTGACAAAGAGCCAGCTCAATATGGTCAAGGATGAATTCAATTACACAAGAAAACAGTCTTTAAGTAATGCCGAACGTTTTATCACACCAGAATTAAAAGAGATGGAAACGAAGATCTTAAGTGCCCAGGATCGTATCGTCTCTTTAGAGTATGAGATCTTCACACAGGTGCGTAATTATATTAAACAATATGTGCATATGATCCAGGATGTGGCGAAAGTCATTGCTCGGGTGGACTGTTATACATCATTAGCAGCTTTAGCGGCTAAGAATGGTTATGTCCGTCCGACATTTAATCATGATCATCGCATCGATATTGTCGATGGCCGTCATCCCGTTGTTGAAGAAGTCATTTCTCGACAGAACTATATTGCCAATGACTGTCATCTTGATCAGAAAGCCAATATCATGTTGATCACGGGTCCAAACATGGGTGGGAAATCCACATATATGCGTCAGGTCGTCTTAACGGCCATCATGGCACAGATTGGATCATTCGTCCCAGCCAAAGAAGCCAATTTACCGATCTTTGATCAGATCTTTACTCGTATTGGCGCTTCTGATGATCTTGTTTCCGGTCAATCGACATTCATGGTCGAAATGTTAGAAGCCAATAACGCATTACGTTATGCGACGGAAGATTCCCTGATCATCTTTGATGAGATTGGTCGAGGCACCGCCACGTATGATGGCATGGCCATTGCTCAGGGGATGATCGACTATATTGCCCATCATATTCATGCATTGACATTATTCTCTACCCATTACCATGAACTCACATTAATGAATGAAAATGAAGGGGTCAAGAATGTACATGCATCAGCCGATGTGTCTCATGATACGATCCACTTCCTTTACAAGATCAAGCCAGGGGCGACGGGAGAATCTTATGGGATCAATGTCGCAAAATTAGCACAGCTTCCTGAAGAAGTGATTGCCACGGCCAATAATGTCTTAAAATCATTAGACACAGCACCAATGCACCAGGCCATTGAAACTGTGAAAAATGATACGGTCATTGTGGAAAAAGACAGTGAAGTGGAAAAGGCTTTAGAGAAGATCGACCCAATGAAGCTCTCACCAATCGATGCCCTGTCTACTTTGATTGAATTAAAGAAACTATTATAAGGAGAAAATTATGTCTAGAATCCATCAGCTTGATGAACATACTGCCAATAAGATCGCAGCCGGTGAAGTCATTGAACGTCCTGCGAATGTCATCAAAGAATGTGTTGAAAATTCTATAGATGCCAAAGCGACGAAGATCGATGTCGAAGTCATTGAAGGCGGTTCACAGCTCATGCGCATTACTGATAATGGCATTGGCATGGATCATGATGATGCTTTAATGTGTTTTGGTCGTCATGCCACCAGTAAGATCACTGATGGGAATGATCTCTTTAATATTACGACCCTTGGCTTCCGTGGGGAAGCCATTCCTTCGATTGCCTCGATCTCTCAGTTCACATTAGAGACAGATGATGGCAATGGAGGCACACGTGTCGTTTATGAATTTGGCAAGCGTACAACTGTGGAAGCATGTGCTTTGAATAAAGGCACACGGATCACCGTTGAACGCATCTTCCAGAATGTGCCAGCCCGTTTAAAATATATGAAGAGCGTCAATGCGGAATTTGCGGCCATCTATACGTATATTGAACGTTTATCCTTGGCACATCCAGATATTGCCTTTTCATTAACACATAATGGGAAGCTGATCTATACGACCAATGGTTCCGGTAAGCTTCTTGAAGTCATTGCTTCCATCTATAGTATTCAGACGGCTAAGCAGATGGTTCCTGTTGACTTTGGCAATGATGAATTCCATATTACAGGCTATACATCCAACCGCATGTTATCAAGAGCATCAAAGAACCATATCATTACCTGTGTTAACCATCGTTATGTACGACATATGAAGACCATCAATACGATCAATGATGTCTATCGTGCTTACTTACCTGATCGTCGTTTTCCGATTACGATCATTAATATTGATGTTGATCCTTATTTAGTCGATGTCAATGTGCATCCAGCCAAATTAGAAGTGCGTTTTTCTAAGGAAAGTACATTAAAGGAATTAATTACAGAAGGTTTTGAGGACGCTTTAAAACCAAAGATAGCATCTATTCCCAAGCCAGAAAAGAAAGAACCTACATTTAGTCGTAAAAGAGTGAGTGAACAGATCCACTTAAATCTTGATGAAGATGTGCCTACATTGATCAAGACACCAGTGATCACGCCCAAAAGTGAAAAAGAAGAAGAACACCCTGTTCATGCTCCAGAAAAGCCTTTAGAAGTGCAAGAGGAAACACCGGACTACCACGTTGAAGAAGACACACCAGTTCTTCCGCCTCATCAAGAAGAAGTCAAAGAAGCTCCTCAAAAGGTCATCGTGCAGGAACGATTACGTCCGATCAAAGAGAAGATCTACGTGAAGACACAGTTAAGAGGCAGTTATATTGTTGGAGAAAATGATAAAGGAATCTATCTGATTGATCAGTATCGTGCCAGCAAGCAGATCGCCTATGAAAAATATAAAGAAAAGTTTGCCAGAGGGGATATGCAAAAAGCAGCTTTAGCTGTGCCTCTGATGTTTGAGTTACCAGAGAGTGAATGCTTGATCCTTGAGGAAAAGAAAGATGCTTTACAAGCTTTAGGCATTGAACTTTCACCATTTAGTAAGAATACGTATTGTGTACGAAGCTTACCTGTCTGGATGCAGGAAGTTGATGAACAGGCATTCATTGAAGATATGATCAATGTTCTGATCCATCAGGATGAAGAAGACTTGATTGCATTACGTGATGCAGCCATTGCTTCATTATCAAGTAAGACGATCACAAAACATACGCACTTAAGCATGATCGAGATGCAGGCTTTAGTAGATGATCTGATGCGCTGTGAAGAATCTTACAGTGATGCACAGGGACATACGATCATCGTCTTTTATAGTGATTATGAATTAAACAAACTCTTTAAGAAAGGATAACGCCTATGGAAAAAGTAATTGTCGTCGTCGGACCAACAGCTGTTGGCAAGACGGCGTTAGGAGTGGCTTTAGCAAAAGCTTACAATGGGGAAGTCATCAGTGGTGATTCCATGCAAATCTATAAGGGTATGGATATTGGAACCGCCAAAGTGACAAAAGAAGAAATGCAGGGCATCGTTCATCATCAGATCGATATCCGCACACCATTTGAAAGCTATAGTGTCAGTGACTTCCAGCAGGATGTACGTCGTGAGATCGATGAAATTCATCAAAAAGGAAAAATGCCGATCATCGTTGGTGGTACGGGACTTTATATTAAAGCCGCTCTGTTTGACTATACCTTTGAAAAATCAGAGACGGATCCTAAACGTATGCAGGAAAAATATAAAGACTATTCAAATGAACAGCTTTACCAGCATTTATTAGAAATTGATCCTGGGGCAACACGTAACATTCATCCTAATAATAGAAGACGTGTCTTAAGAGCCATTGAGATCTATGAAACGACTGGTCATCGTAAAAGTGAAACAGAAGCTGCTCAGAATCATCAGATGATCTATGATGCTTATGTCATTGGTTTAACATTACCTCGTCAACAACTTGTCGAACGTATTAATAAACGTGTAGATTTAATGATGGCTCATGGCTTAAAAGAAGAAATGGATGACTTGATCAAGCAAGGCGTTACAAGTGACTTACAGGCGATGCGAGGCATCGGCTATAAGGAATGGTTCCCTTATTATGAAGGAAAATGTACGCTTGATGATGTCAGTGAACAGATCAAGATCCATTCTAGACAATATGCGAAAAGACAATATACCTGGTTCAATCATCAGATGAAGGTGAACTGGTATGATGTCTTTGTGGAAGACTTTCAAAAGACGATCACCAATGTGGAAGGAGATGTAGAAAAGTGGATACAATTGTAGATTTGATCATGTTTATTGTTGGGCTCTATTTGATTAGAACTTCTCGTCAGCTGGTCACATTTCATAATTTAAAAGCTTTCTATAAACCTGAACAGTATGAACATATTCCTAAGAAGAATCGTGATCATTATGCCGAAGGAATTGGTAAAGCCTTAGGTTTCCTTGGCGGTATCTTTGTGGCTAGTGCTATTTTATACTTCACTGAAGCGACAATGTTTACGAATAAGATCTTATTCTGGGGCGTTCAGGTCATCTTCTTAGGTGGTTTTGTGATTGGTATCGTCATGATCTATAAGACGAATAAGAAGTATGAAAGTGAAGACTTCAATCGTGTGAAGAAAAGAAGAAAATAAAAGAATCATCATCTAATGATTACAACCATACAAAAAAGCACAGATTCTTCTGTGCTTTTATAATAGGATGATTGAGTTAATTCGTTTCGTATAATGTTGTATTTTTAAACCAGTGTTGCTTTCCCTTCAAACTAAAACGTCTCCATCCCGTTTTTTTGCCTGATTTCAGTTTGATCCATAGTTTTTTGCTTTTAGCATAAATATGAGTGGCCTGTACAGTCTGATTTCGGCCAATCGTTCCAGCAGATTTCTTTGACTGAGGTGATTTGTAAAGCTTTAAAGGAATCGT
Source organism: uncultured Erysipelotrichaceae bacterium (assembly GCA_900317015.1). Lineage (GTDB taxonomy): Bacteria > Bacillota_I > Bacilli_A > Erysipelotrichales > Coprobacillaceae > Intestinibaculum. The sequence goes on from ONFH01000200.1 coordinate 8,023, forward strand.
TGACGTTTGTTTCTTATTATAGAAATAGGCTTTCCCGTAATGACTAGAAGTAAAATGATCATTTTTCGCATTGATGTAGTAAGAGACTCGAACAGTGCCGGTATTTAAAGATTGGAGCATACCATTAAAGTAAAATCCCTTTGATGTAGTTTTTCCAAAAGCATGATTCTGATACATTCCTAATCGTTTGACAAGATCGTGTCCAAAATTATTCACGCATGTGATGTGATCTGTTTTCGCATTCCACTTGTAAACTTTTGCGCAAGTAAGCCAGGCATCTTCACAATCACCAACGATTGTTAAATAGCGACGTTTTTTAGAAAAATCGAGTAAATACATACTTGCAAATTGGGCACCTGACAAATGTGTCTCATTATATGATAAACCTCGGTCGACAGAAAGACTTATTGATTCTATAGGCTCAAGATCTCCTCGATCTCCCTTTAAACTCACAAAAGTATCAATCTGATCTTTGACCTGGTCTGAATTTAGATAGCAGTATGCTTGGGCTGATCCTGTGGTAATACGAGTAGAGTAAGTATCATAATCTTTTGCACAATCATCCATCAGTCTTGTGATACGAGTCTTGGCATTGATTAGCGTTCCATTTGTTAAAAAGACACTAGTACATGCTAAAAGCGAAGTTATGACTTTTAATTGTTTCTTCATATGTATTCCTTCTTTCCTATTTTCTATTATAAATAATGCATTTTCACCGTTCAACATTTCACGATTTTGGTGAGAAAATGTTTCTTTACAAAGGCATATCTTCCACTTTCCCATAATTTGCGACAATTCAAAGATATTTATGAGGAAATGTTTAGATATGATATATGTGTACTTAGAGATAAGTACTTCTTCATAATAATCAATCCCTTAAAAAAATTAAAATCCCGAAAATGCAAACAAGCCAGTGTCCCGACTGGCTTTTTGCGTACTTCGATCCATTGAAGAATATTTGTGGATCATCATGATCAATAGGGTTTTGGAAAAAATGAAAAGGTATAGATGGGGAGTCTATACCTTTTGCGTGTTATTATTTTTTAGGGAAGGGAAATTTATATGATTTTTGCTTGTTGTCATCTCTTGATGACAAGGTTACTATACAGGAACTTTATGAATGAATTGTGAACATTATGATGAATTTTTGAAGAATTGAAAAAGAACGATGACATCGTTCCTTATAGGTAATTATTGTAATTTATAAAGATCACTGAGTTTTTTCTTAAATAGGCGTTCAGATTTATTGCGAGCATTCTTATGGATGACCGATTGGTAGACCTTTTCCGCTGCGTCTCGATCATTTTCATCACGATAGAAAAAATAGAGATAATAAGCCAGTTCATAGGGGCAATCTTTGAAAAGCTTTTGTGCTCTCTTTGTATATTTCTCACGCAGTTCATCAAAATGATACGCATCGACATCGATGGGAATATCTAAGGCCACGCCAAAAAAGTATTCAATACAATTGAAGCTGTAATTTTGGACGATCGACATGATCAGATCAAAGATCTTTGAAGCATCTTCTTTGGTATAGTTTTCTTCTTCAGCTAAAAGATCCAATAATATTGACATGGAATCTTCACCGATGACTCTATAGAATAGCTTATCTAGATTACGTTCCTCATAATATTTTTTGAGCGTATTGATACTTTCTAAGATCTCAATGAGATCTTGAGGCGTATAATCTTCATCGTTCAGATTATGAATGCGCATGGCAATCAGACCGGGATCAGAAAGACTTGAGGGACTCGATGCTTCAAGAATGGTACGATCCACTAATTCATAAATAATATCAGCGTTAAGATAGAGTCCACTATAATCTAGTTCATCTGCTTTTGGGTGCTGATCATAGAGGATATTAGCCGTTTCCTCTGAGGAATGATTTGTCTTATAAATATCTAAAACATCCTGCTTGGTAATATGAATATCCACTCTGTTGAGGACTTCTACCATTTCATCGGCGGTCATCTGTTTATACATTTGTTCACGCCAGGCCATAATTCCAAATTTGGTTCTTAAGTCATTGGTGATTGGATATTTTGTAAAGAGCTTTTCATCAATCATCGTTCTCTCTCCTCTCGTGTTATTAATTTTATTTTATCAGATTCATATAACTTCTGATAGAGTTGTTTTGGTGATCGATCAGGAAGATCATTCGGTTTCCCACAATTTACGACAATTCGTTTAAATTTACATGAAATTGTTAAGATAGGATGTATGTGTACTTAAAGATAAGTACTTTCTTTATAATAATCAATCCCTTAAAAAATTAAAATCCAAAAGCAAGTAAGCCAGATTCCCGACTGACTTTTTGCTTTTATAGCAACATTTTTTCGTATTATGTTGACAAAGAGTCTAATGTGAATTAAGATTATGGTACTTAGAAATAAGTAGAATTCATATGCCTAAACAAATACATATCCAGTTTAAAGCCAGCATCATCCCATGCTGGTTTTAACGTTTTTATGTAATTTGTTTTAAAAAGAGGATCACCGAGTATTTTGGTGATCCTTTGATCTTATTTCTTGCGTTTTTTTAAAGCGACGATATCATTCGTACGGCCATGCTTTAAGATGCGCTCATAGTTTTCTGCTAACATCTTTTCGTAGCGAGACGTCATCCATGGCACATAGAATTGTTCATGTGCGACCGGTGTTGGGAGATACTGCAGGTATTCCCAGATGTCCGGACGATCATAAGCATATTTTTCCTCATCCGAAAGCCCCACTGGTGACAATCGTAAATAAGGAGGCACTTCATATTCGTGCTCATGCAAGCTCTCAAGAGCGGCATCGATGCCGGCTTCCGAACTTTTTGTCTTTTGCGATAAAGCCAGTTCAATGACAGCACTCGCTAAAGGGATACGCGCCTCAGGAAAACCAATCGTATGAGCGGCCTGACAGGCGATGACTGTACGCATGCAGGCATTCGGATTAGCGAGTCCGACATCTTCATAAGCCGTAGTGATCAGACGACGTTCAAGTGATTCTAAATCACCAGCTTCAATTAATTTCCCTAAATAATAGAGAGCCCCATTGACGTCACTGCCACGGATGGATTTCTGAAAGCCGCTTAAGGTATCATAATAATGATCTTCATCCTTATCGAAGCGGACATTTGCACTGGCATTGGCATGCTTGAGATCATCCATCGTAATATGATCATCAGTCGAAATAATGGATGCGAGTTCTAATGTGTTATAGGCATAACGAATATCACCGGCTGATAAATTGGCAATTGTCTCTAAGACCTCATCATCGACAGTGAATTGATCGTTCAAGCCTTTTGGACTCGTTAAAGCCTGGCGTAATCCTAAGAGGACATCTTCCTTCGTTAAAGGTTCGACCTTTAAGATCGTACAGCGAGAACGAATGGCAGGATTGATGGCATGATAGGGATTGGCGGTCGTACAGCCGGCAATCGTGATCAGGCCACTTTCGATATGTGGCAGGAGATGATCCTGCTTATCTTTATTTAAACGATGCACTTCATCAATGATCACAAAAAGGCCATCACTCATCTTGGCCTCCATGATGATCTGATCCATCTCTTTTTTATTGCCAGTTGAGGCATTGAACAGACGGCAGGGGATCTTTAAATCATGGGCGAGGGCTTTCGCCATCGTTGTTTTCCCACAGCCTGGTGGACCATAGAAGATGACTGACATCGGATGCTTCTTAGCGACAAATTGTCTCAAGATTGCTCCTTTAGCAACCAGATGTTTCTGCCCTAAGACTTCGTCAAGCGATTCAGGACGCATGTTATGTGCTAAAGTTGTATGAATCATAGTTTTGCCTCCTTTAATGTGTTAGAATGATTATAACATCTTTTTTGATTGTGAGGAATTATATGAGAATCGTCTTACAGCGTGTATTAAAAGCTGATGTAAAAATAGAAGGAAAAGTTCATGGAGCCATTGATCATGGTTACATGGCTTTAGTAGGTTTTAAAAATGAAGATGACGAGAAGATCTTAGAAAAGATGGCCGAAAAAGTCGTCCATCTGCGTGTCTTCGAAGATGATCAGGGGAAAATGAATCGTTCCCTGTTAGATGTCGGTGGATCGATCTTATCAATCTCCCAGTTTACGCTTTATGCGGATTGTAAGAAGGGAAGACGTCCAAGCTTTATCGAAGCGGCGAAACCAGATATTTCGTCACCGCTTTATGACCGTTTTAATGAGATCTTAAGATCTTATGTCCCTGTTGAAACAGGGATCTTTGGTGCCGATATGAAAGTCTCTCTGATCAACGATGGTCCCGTGACGATCATTCTTGACAGTGATGAAATTATAAAAAAATGATCAGTTTAGATGTACTGATCATTTAAAATTTTACGAATTTGTTTGATAACACCTTGTTCTTCATTGGTCCAAGGCAGAACTTCACGAGCGATGTCCTTGATGCGCTGATCTGCATTCTTCATCGCATAGGAATACTTAACGCTTTGTAAAAGGGTGTAGTCATTCATTGCATCACCAAAGGCAGCGCATTCTTCTTTCTTGATGCCAAGCTCCTTCTGTAAGAGTCTGATGCCAGCCCCTTTATTCACACCCGTATTTTGAATATCCAGCCATTCATTACCAGCCGTCGTTGCAGTCACACCATCGGGAAGGATGGCACGAATCTGATCTTCATAAGTATGAATATCACCTTCGGGGTCATAGATGGCGATCTTCATGACTTCATCTGTGACTTGATCAAAGGAGTCATAGTAGGTCAAGTTTCGATAATACTTAATGGCCACATCTTCATAAGGTTTGTCTTTCTTTAAGAGGTGTGTCCCTTTGAGTCCAGACATTAAGACAAACAAACGAGGATATTTCTGTAAAGCTTCTAGACAAGCTTTGACTGCGTCTTTCTTGATCGTATTATAGCTGATCAGTTTAGGTCCTTTAGCAATATAGGAGCCGTTATCCGCAACAAAATAGATATCTTCGCTCATCGGAATGAATTGCGCAAAGAGTCGAATGTATTGGTTACCACTCGCTAAAACAAATTTTATATCACGTTCCTGCATTTTATAAAACTGAGAAAGGAATTCATAGTCGAACATCTTATTGCCGTCTAGGAATGTCCCATCCATATCAGTTGCAATGAGTTTAATCATTTGAATATTCACCTCGTGGTCAGTATACCACAATTTAAAGGGAGGTCTCTACTATGTTGATCATCATGAGTATTATTTATATTATATTATTGCTGATCCTTGCAAAAAGTGCCCGTACAAAGTTTTATCTTTATGCCAAGACGGCCGCATCTGTCTTCTGTGCCATTTTGGCTTTTGTCGGAGCGATGAAGCGAGGAGCCACCGTTATGTATGCCTATTTCTTACCAGGATTGTTTGGCTTTTTGGTCGGTGATATTGCCTTAGCTTTTAAAACCAAGAAATCTCTCAAGGCTGGCATCTGTGCCTTTACTATTGGTGATCTCTTTTTGCTTTGGTTTTTCTCACGCTATCGTGCCTTTAGTCTTTATGAACTATTGGCAGGCTTAGCTTTGCTTGGCATTGTCTATTTGATTGATCACAAGAAAATCATTTCATTTCCTGGCATACGTCATCTGTCATTTATCTATGCGTTTGTCGAAGGAATGGCCGTGATGAAGAGCTTTCTTGTTTATCAGTTTGTCCCAAGTCAGTGCTTCTTGATGATGGCTTTAGGGATGCTCTTTTATTTGATCTCCGATGCCATCTTAATGGTGTACAAGTTTAGAATTAAGAATATTGTCGTAGGGGCTATCGCCTTAACATTGTATTATGGTGGCCTTTATCTCTTAACGAGCAGCTTCTTTTTTATCTAAGCTGCTTTTTCTATACTTTGAGAAATGAAAGCGCTAAAATAGAACTATAGCTTATGGCTTGGCAATATTTTCGTATTGTAATGATTAAGAAATTATTTCGATGAAGAAAAAGTTTTGTATTACAAATTTTTTGATAAGGAACATCTTCTCTATTGCGAAATGCTTGTAAAGAGAATAAAATAGTAACATAGTACGAAGAAGAGGTGTTCTTATGAAAATAGCGGTCAGTTATTTGAACAAAGAGGTCTACGAAGACTTCGGAACAGCACCGTCATTTAAAATCTATGAGATTGATGAAGCGAAGGTCATTAAAAGCATCATCGTGGAGACACATGGTATTGAATATGGTGCCTTAGCCGTTCTGTTAGATAAATACAAGATTGATTTAATCATGACAGGTACGATCACACCCGGTTCCAAGTCCGCATGTCATTCCAATAACATGGAAGTCATGACTGGCATGAATGGAAACGCCGATGAATGTATTGCCCAGTATTTAAGAGAAGGGTAGGCAGTTATATGGAAATCGTAAATTATCAAATAGACGACTTGAATGAGATCTATCAGGTCTTAAATGTATCGGAGATCTTATATTTAGCAGTCAATAGGGAAGGGTATCCGCATATGTATTCCGTGTTATTTGGAGTCGAGAAGCGTGATGGCCAGATCATCCTGTATTTCATGGATGATAAGAAGAATGAAAAGGAAAAAGCTCTTGAGAAAAATCCTCAGGTTGCAATTCGCACAGAAGTTGTTTATGAGTATTACGAGTATCCAGAAACCGCACTGAGCAGTTCTTATGAATGTGTCTATGGACATGGCACTTGCACACTTGCCAATAATGAATTCTCTCATGCGATGGATCTGATTCTTTTACACTATGGCTTTGAAGGCTATTGGGTCGATCCCGTCGTTAGAGAAACAAAAAATATTTATAAAATCGTCTTAGACGAAGCAGCTGGTAAGAGACATGTAAAAACACCTCAAAAATAGAGGTGTTTTTTTAATTGGCCTGATTGAATAAGGAGAGATCATACTGATCAAGCAGCTTAATGAATTCATGATCGATCGGGAAGATCTCTAGGGAAAATGGATTGATCAGATAACCATCGACGGTAGTGATCTTCTGATGAATAAATTCAAAGAAGTTATCTTCGACGATCACATAGTGATCATTGTAGAATTCCTTGATCTCACTTAATGAAGTGAAGATCGGAATAAAGGTCAATGCATCGACGTGATCGATCATCGTCTCCGGATAGAGCAGTCCATCTTTGACCATCATTGGAATATAGATCTGACATTCTCTAAGCAGTCTTAACAGGGAATCCAGATGCAAGATCGTTCTTGCCTCATAGATCGCCTTGAGCGTATCTTCCAGATGGCGCTGGACTCTGGCGATGCTTTGTGTTTCATAGGGAATGACACGTTCAATAAATGGTGTTTTATTTTGAACATCCTGCACGATCTCTCGTCTTAACGAGAGGACTGTCGCTTGTTTCGGCTCTCCTTTATAAGACACTTCACAAAGATCACCAACATTGATCAGCGTATGATGATCGATGGCATAGTCTTTAATATGTCCTTCAAATGTCACTTTGGCAATTAAAGTTCTGATTTTTAACTCCTGCAGGCGTCGCATATGACGGGCATCAACAATCGTATAGGTATCATAATGTAAGGCGTGATTTAACAACGCGTTGTTTTCGTAATGAGAATAGAATGCTTCATTAAAGGCAAACGAGAGCGGATCATGATCTTTTGAAAGAACGACAAAGCGTTCTTCAAGAGTATAATCATAATAGACCACTGGATCCATAATATAAGGATAGCTCTGTTTGAAAGCCTGCATCAGTTCTTCTTTATATAATTCGATCAGACGATCATCACGTCCATGATCGAAGATCTGGATTTTTTCCTTAAAGGCATTGAAGTCATCAACGTAGCGAACGACATAATCATTGAGCAGTCCTGTCTGTCCTTCAATATATAACATATGATCAAAGAACTGCTGGCTTTTTGAATAAATAAGAAAGAGCTTTTTCTCTGAATCGAAATATAAAAGACTGTGGGCATGATAGAGGCGCTGATGACAGAGGGGACAGGTGATCCTAAAGATCTCCCCATTCATGACCAGCTGTTTTAGTGTCTGGTCTTTCGTGTTATTGATGACTGAAATCATGTCGGTGTTAAAGGTATGATGACAGTGATCACAAGTAATAGTTTCAATCATACGACTCATCTCCCATAGCCCTATTATACTCTTGATTGATTTCAAATGAAAAAACATTTGCATATTTACGCAAATGTCTATCCAATAATTAATAATTTTACTGTTTTCTTACGTTCCGTATGATGATTGTCGATGACTTTCATCGTAATCGTTACTCTGCCAGGGGAAGTCATTTTGATCTTACCATGGTTATCGATCGATGCTTTTGAACGATCGGAAGAGATAAACGCTAATTTAGAGATCTTAAGATCCTTATCTTTAGGCGTGATCTTATAATCTAACTGTTTTACTGTCCCAACTTTCGCCGTGATCGTGGACTGGGGAACGTTAATACTTTTAACGACAGGTCCCGATTGCATGCAGGCAATCTGATAAACGACCGTCAGGAAGATAAACCAGGCTACAATGAGGGCCCCTCTAACATATTTATTTAATTTGCGATTGAGATAAATGAGGGCAAAGGGTATTAAAGGAAATAATACGATTGCCGTGAAGATAAGTCCTTTGGAGATATGTCGATCTTCTAAGTCTTCTTCGAGTGCATCGTTTGTCTCAGCCATAAAATCACCTCGTGCTTATTATACAAGTGTCAAACACACTTGAAAAGAAAAAAAGCACATCGAAATGTGCTTTTTTAATGAAATTAACCAAGACGGTTGTAGTATTCAACGATGAGCTGTTCGTTGATTTCCTGGTTTAATTCAGATCTTTCAGGTAATCTGACATATTTACCAGTTCTCTTATCAGCATCAACTTCAACGAAGCCAGGAACAGCTGTAGCTGCTTCGATGGCATTCTTGATAATGTCTAACTGTAAAGATCTTTCCTTAACTGAAACAACATCACCAGGTTTAACCTGTGCGGATGGGATATCAGTCTTCTTACCATTTAATAAGATATGACCATGGTTTACTAACTGACGAGCCTGACGACGAGTTGTAGCGAAGCCCATTCTGTAAACGATGTTATCTAATCTTGATTCAAGTAAGCATAAGAAGTTATAACCCTGTACACCTTCTAATTTCATGGCCTTGTTATAAGTGTTTCTGAACTGTTTTTCGTTTAAGCCATACATAGTTCTGACTTTCTGCTTTTCAGCTAACTGTAAACCATATTCAGTAGACTTATGTCTCTTCTGACCATGCATACCTGGTGCATATGGTCTCTTGTTTAATTCCTTACCGTTTTCTAATACTGAGAAACCTAATCTTCTTGATTTCTTCCAAATTGGTCCCGTATAACGTGACATTACATTTTCCTCCTAAATTTATTTTTTGCATAAATAAGAAGTTACATAGTTTATTATACGTATGTTACCATTAAGCATTTCTTTGCGGGAATACTCTGCATCCTATCGGTGATAACGTGGATGTATAACTGCTATGTACCGCTATCATTTACTGCAAGTAGAAATTATACTGAATCTTTTCTTTTTGTCAATGTTTTTGACGTATTTTTCATCTTTTCATCAGCTGAAATCGCCCGTATTTAGGCAAAGGGGAGAAAATGTAAAAGGTGTCGGGGCAAAGTGTTGTAAATTGTAATGAAATTGCAAGGGCTTTATGATAGAATAATAGACTAGAAAGGGTGTCACTATGGAACAAGTTATCTATTACATTAATCAATTTATTACCCTTGTGGGCATAAGAAATCTAATCATTATTGGCATAATTCTTGTTTTATTGATTATTGCCATTATTATATATCGCTCGGTGCGTTTAAAAGTCTCACGCAGTGAGATCGTGGAAATCGAAAATCAAATCAACAGTATTAAGACGATGCCAATCCAGTATCGTTTAGGACGTGTCGCTTCGATTGCAAAAAATATGAAGGAAGTGGCCGTTCAGTATGATGAATTCAGTGCGCAATATAATAAACTGAATGACTTCATGCAAAATGAATTAGGCGTATTAGTCAATGAAGTCGATGAACAGCTCTTCTATGGTAAGCTACATGGCGCTAAGAAGAAGCTCGCAAAACTTCATGTTATGGCTGATCGTTATGAAAAGGATTCTAAAGACTTATTAAAGAAGATCGAAAAGGTGACGGAAATCGAAAACGTTCAGCGTATTGAGATCATCCGTGTCAAAGAAAAATACAGAACTGTAACGAATCAGTATGATGCGATCCGAATTAAAGTGGAAAGCTTCGTACCAGAAGTTGATGAGATCTTTAAGAGCATCGATGAAGACTTCGTCAAGCTAGAAGGCATGATGAACAATCAGCTCTTTGATGATGCTAAGGCCTTTACAAGTCAGATCGAAGGTCGTGTTGATCGTTTATCTGAATGCTTGAAGGATCTTCCTTCTTATGTTTCCGTTGTGAAGACATTATTACCTAATAAAGTGGATAAAGTCAGAAAACTGATCACCGACTTAGAAGAAGATACGTATGCACTTGAAGAATTAAATGCTTATGATCGTTATGATGAGATCGAAGAAGAACTTGAAGAAGCAACACAGTATGTCAAAGCAGTTCAGATCGAAGAAGCTGCCAGTAAGCTTGAAACGGTCACTGATCATATTGAATCACTTGCGGTTGATCTTACAAAGGAAAAGGAATCTTATAAGAAGTTCAAGGAACAGTGGAACAAGCTCACAAGAGCTGTGGATAAGACCACGGAAGAATATGATGAATGTATTGAAGACTATGGTGTCTTAAAACAGAAGTTCGTCATTGATGAATCAAAGATCACTTTAATGTCTGATCATGAAAGCTACAAAGATCTTGAAGCTCAGTTTGAAGACTTAAAGACAAAGTTTGAATCTGGTGAGTTCGCTTATACCGATATGCTTGAAAGCGTTGAAGCTTTATTAGAAGCACTTAAAGCCCATCGTGAACATATCATCAGCTTCATCAAGGAACGTGATGGTCTTTATAAGATCGATAAACGTGATCATGATGAATTAGAAAATATCAACATCGTCTTATTAGAGATCAAGTCAGAAATTAAAAACAATCATTTACCAATGATCAATAATTCTTATAAAGGTTACATTGCCGACTCTTATAAGAAGGCTAATGAGATCAGAGCCTTTGATGCGAAAAAGCCAGTGGAATTAGGTGAGCTTTCTAAACGTGTCGATGGTGCTCGTGATGTCATCTATAAATTGTATGATAATGTGCATAACTTAGTTGTGACAGCACAGATGGTTGAAGAAGCCATCGTCTTTGGAAACCGTTATCGTTCTACTTACTTAGAAGTGAATACCGAATTAACAAAGGCCGAAGTCTTATTTAGAAATGGTGAATATACAAAAGCCTTAGCGGTTGCGGTGGATATGATTGAAAAGATCCAGCCTGGATCTTATGAAAAAATGATCAAAAAATCAGAAGCGTAAAGAGACCAATTTCCAGGTCTCTTTTTCTTGTAAGAAAGAAGAAATAGTGTAGAATAGTCTTACTAGGAGGGAAAATATGATTTACTTAGATTATACGGCGACAACTCCGCTATCATCTGAAATTAGAAAAACCTATGAAAAACTTTTAGAGAAGTATTTCGCCAATAGTGATAGTGCCTATTCTTTAGGCTATGAAGTGTCACAGATGCAGGAAGCATCTCGTGAACATATTGCAAAATTATTAGATGTCAGACCGGATGAACTGATCTTTACATCATGTGCCAGCGAAGCCAATAACTTAGCCATCAAAGGGACATGTTTCCAATACCAGAATAGAGGAAAGCATATTATTACCACAGCTTTCGAACACTCTTCTATCAATAATACATTCAAGCAGTTAGCTGAAGTCTTTGGCTTTGATGTCGACTATATCGGCGTTGATCAAGAAGGTCATTTAAAGCTTGATGAATTAAAAGATAAGATCCGTGAGGATACGATCTTAGTTTCCACAATGTATGTCAATAATGAAGTTGGGACTGTCAATCCGATCAAGGAGATCTCAAAGATCATTCATGAAGCCAATCCTAAGACAAAATATCATGTGGACTGTGTCCAGGCTTTAGGAAAGCTGCCAATCGATCTATCGTATTGTGATCTAGCAACATTTTCAGCGCATAAGATCTTTGGCTTAAAGGGAAGCGGTCTTCTTTATAAGAAGCATAATACGACATTGGTTCCTCTGATCTGTGGTGGTCAGCAGGAGATGGGCCTAAGAGGCGGCACAAGCAATGCGGCGACAAATATCGTCCTGGCGAAAACCATGCGCTTAGCCTTAGAAAAGAGACAGGAACATTATGACTATGTGAAGTCTTTAAATGACTATTTAAGAAGTGAAGTGAAAAAGAGAGAAGGGTTAGTCATCAATTCACCAGATGATGCATCGCCATTCATTTTAAATATCTCAGCACCGCACTATAAACCAGAAGTCATCGTTCATGATCTTGAAAGTCATGAAATCTACTTAAGTACACGCAGTGCCTGTACATCTAAGAAAACAGAAATTTCTCATTCCTTAGCCGCCATGCATCTTGATGATGAGGTTGCTAGAAGTGCATTACGTATATCATTAGCACATTTAACGACGAAAGATGATATTGATACATTCTTAAAAGCCTTAGATGAGGCTTTGCAACATTTAAAGAAACAGAGGTAATTTATGGACGCAAATCATATTATTGTACGCTTTGGCGAATTAACGACAAAAGGTCGTAACCGCAAAGCCTTCACAAGAAAACTTCTTAAAAATACAAAAGAGATCTTAAAAGGATTCCCTAAGCTTCAGTATGAACTGACTTATGATCATATCTTTATTTTATTAAATGGGGAAGATCCTAAAGCTGTATCTGAAAAGTTAAAGACCGTCTTCGGGATCCATTCCTTCTCCATCTGTTATAAAGTCGAAGCTGATTTAGAGCAGGTCAAAGAAGTGGCAGCCGAGATCATTAATAAAGATCCAGGCTTAACATTTAAGATTGAAACCAAACGTAATGATAAGTCATTCCCAATGACTTCACTAGAAATGAATAAAGCCATTGCTGGTTATGTCTTCCATCATACGGATAAAGACTTAAAAGTCGATGTACATAATCCAGAGATCAGAGTCAAAGTGGAGTATCGTAAAGACTATGCTTATGTCATGGATAATGTCATCATGGGTGCTGGCGGTTATCCTGTCGGGATCGGTGGAAAAGCCTTAATGATGTTATCAGGAGGAATTGATTCGCCAGTGGCTTCATGGTTGATGATGAAGCGTGGTATCGATCTTGAAATGATCCATTATGCTTCACCACCTTATACAAATGACTTAGCGCGTGAAAAAGTCTTAGACTTAGTCAATGTCTTAAAAGATTATACGCATGGCAAGATCGTTGTTCACATTATTCCATTTACGAAATTGCAGTTATCTGTTTATGATCATTGTGATGAATCTTATGCGATGACAGTTATGCGTCGTATGATGTATCGTATTGCCGAAGGGGTTGCCAAAAAACGTGACTGTAAAGCCATCGTCAATGGGGAATCTATTGGGCAGGTTGCCAGTCAGACATTAGATTCTATGAATACGATCAATCAGGTCATTACGACACCAGTTATTCGACCAGTGGCTTGCTTAGATAAGCTTGAAATCATCAACATTGCAGAAAAGATCGGGACCTATGATATTTCCATTCGTCCTTATGAAGACTGCTGTACGATCTTCACACCACATAACCCAGCGACAAAACCAAAGGCCTATAAATGTGAAGCTTTTGAAAGTGAATGGGACTTTGCCTCTGAAGTTGAGGAATGTATTGAAAATGATGAGATCGTCGTGATTGATGAACACTATAAGAATGATGATGAATTAGACTTATTCTAGTAGAGGAGATCGCCTGCGGGCGGTCTTTTTCGTTCAGAATTTTCTTGACGTAAGATGTGATAAGGTGTATTTTGAAATATCCCAAGGAAGGAATTCCTTGAGAAGTCGTAAATTGTGATAAATTTTACTTAGTTACATTTATGAAGGATCTACTGAAGCAATCAACTTTTTAGTGCGCTCTTTTTCATGCGCCTAAATGAAGTGGCTTCAGTGGGTCTTTTTTTGCTTTGCATCAAAAAGTGACTCCTTAAACTGGCAAAATCAGCCAAATATGAAACAGGAAAGAAGGAAGAATTATGCAAACAATTAATCAGTACAACTACACAAAATTTATCAACAGTTTAACGGTGGAAGAACGTCGTGACTATGAACGTCTCTGCTTGCAGATGACTTATGCCATGAGCAAGAAAGATGGAGATGAAGTCTTGAACACGTACGCCTCCTTAGAAAACTTGATCGAGAAAAAGGAAGGCGAATTAGGGATGACCCTGATGGTACGCACTGATGAGTATCTCGAAAATCTGATCGAGCTGTGCGATCGTGTCAGTGAGCATCTCATTGACAAGAAAAGCAGCGAAGCGAGAAAAAGAACATTAGCATTCTTTGACTTCGATTCGTGCAATAAGTGGTTGAGTGAACATGATCATGTACGTGTTGAAGGATTGAAGATCGACGAAAAAAAGCGTGGAACATTTCCTATCAAGGTATCCATTCGTGAATATCCACAGTCACTTGGCGTGACTTATGGATTTGTTAAACTGGCCAAACGTCGTACAACGTTTGAAAAGCTGAAGACGTTCTGGCTGACAGAGCATAAAGGTGAGATCATTGATGGATGTACCAAAATGAAGCATCATGTCGTGATCTTGTGTCACAAGGCGAAACGTCTGAAATAAGAATGATGAGAAGGGAACTTCTTCGATGACTCTATGAATTGGGAAAACGAAGAAGTTCCTTTTCTTTGTGAAAAAACCAATCTCCTTGTCTCAAAAATGTGTGGAAAGGCTTTCAAAGAACAAGAAAAAGTGATATCCTTACATGGTAATGTTATTTGAGACTTAGGAGGAAAGAAATTTATGGCTAAAGTTATGGCAGTCAATGCCGGAAGTTCATCTTTAAAATTTCAGTTATTTGAAATGCCTGAAGAAGAAGTCATCACTTCAGGTGTCGTAGAAAGAATCGGACAGGAGATGGGCTCTTTTACAATCAAATATAATGGGCAGAAAAAGGTCGTAGAAAAACCTATTCCAGATCATAAAGTCGCAGTTGATATGTTGCTGGAAGCATTAGTTTCTGAACATATCGTGAAACAGTTAACAGAAATCGAAGCTGTTGGTCACCGTATCGTGCAAGGTGGTCCTTACTTTGATGATTCTGCCATCGTTGATGATGACGTAGCATCTAAAGTAGAAGAATTAGCAGAATTAGCACCATTACATAACCCAGCACACTTAATCGGTTATCGTGCATTCAAAGAAGCTTTACCTAATGCTGGTGAAGTCTTCACATTCGATACTGCATTCCATCAGACAATGGATGAAGAACGTTATTTATATCCATTACCTTATGAATATTACACGGATCTTAAGGTAAGAAAATATGGTGCTCATGGGACTTCTCATAAGTATGTCAGCGAACAGTTGATTCAGTTATTAGGAAATCCTAAACATTCACGTGTGATCGTTTGTCACTTAGGTAATGGCGCTTCTTTATCAGCTGTTCAGGATGGTAAATGTGTTGATACATCAATGGGCTTCACACCATTAGCCGGTGTTATGATGGGTGGCCGCTGCGGTAGTGTTGACCCTTCAATCATGCCTTACTTATGCAAGAAGTTAAATAAGACACCTGATGAGATCTTAGACATCTATAACCATGAATCAGGTATGAAAGGTGTATCAGGGATTTCATCTGACTCACGTGATATTGAAAATGCCTTATTCAATAAAGATGGGAAATCAACACCAGAACAGATCGAACGTGCTTTAAAGACATCTTTACTTTATGCGCGTATCGTCTCTAAATACATCGGTGCTTACTATACTGAACTTGGTGGCTGTGATGCCATTGCCTTCACAGCTGGTGTTGGGGAAAACGCCGCTTACTTACGTCGTTTGATCATCGACAACTGCTCAAGAGCTTTAGGTGTATTCCTAGATGAAGAAGAAAATAACAAGAGAGTCAAAGGCAATCATTTAATTTCTAACGAATTCTCTCGTATTGATGTTTATGTCATTCCAACAAACGAAGAAGTTATGATTGCAAGAGATACATGCCGTCTGTTAAACATTAAATAATGTCCATTAAAGCAATATTTTTTGACATTGACGGAACGCTAGTTAGTTTTAAAACACATGAGATGCCTGACGAGGCCCGTCAGGCTCTTCATCTTTTACAGGAAAATGGCATCAAGATCTTTATCGCAACAGGTAGAGGACCAGACGGCTTAAAGGTATTAGACGGTATTGATTTTGATGGCTATATTACCTTAAATGGACAATTATGTTATACCAAAGATCAAGTCATCTATGAGAACTTCATTAAGAAGGAAGAACTCGAGATCTTACTAGATGAATTAAAGAAGCATCCATTCCCTTGTGGTTTTGTGACAAAAGAAGGGAAAGTTTTCAACTATCGTGATGAACGCTGTGATGAGATCAATGCAATCACGCACAATGATGATCAACCAGCAGGGGATGTTTCTCATATTGCCGATGAGAAAGTTTATCAGTGTATGTGCTACATTAGTGAAGAGGAAGAAAAAGAATTGCTTTCTAAGATGAAGAACTGTACTTCAGGAAGATGGCATCCTTTATTTACTGATGTATCTCCAATTGGTGGGACAAAGTTAAATGGCATCGATCAGTTCTTAAAGTACTATGGATTCTCACTTGATGAAACCATGGCCTTTGGTGATGGCGGGAATGACATGGCCATGCTTAAGCATGTCGGTGTCTCTGTATGCATGGGAAATGGTAATGAAGAAGTTAAAGAAATCGCTAGTTATGTAACAGATTCCGTTGATGAGGATGGCATTGTGAATGCCTTAAAGCATTTCAATCTTATATAAAGAATAATGACTATAGATGAACAAACATCTATAGTTTTTGCGTTTATAAGGAAAAACTATATGCCTCCATAATATATAAGTATTTGTGAATAATATGTAAATACGCTAACCTATACCTATAAGCTAGGTGGGATGATATGAAGAAAGTAGTGAGAATCATTGTGAAAATTTTTATTGTGATTTTGGTGATTGCTCTGGGAGTGTATGGATTTACAAAAGTTTATCCCTCTTTTGGGGCTTCGCCAAGTGCAAAAATGCGTAAGGATTATCAAAAGAGAGCATCAAATTTTGATGGCAAATCTTTTCATAATACCGGAAGTTTTAAGCTTATGGAGGCACCTGGAAAGGGAAAGACAACCATTTTGTATCAAAGAAAGGGGCAACTCCTGAAAAGCGTTTAACAGCGCTGAAGCCAGATCTATTATCCGGTGAAGCACTCAAGAAGTCGAAAGATTTCTCAGTCACCTGGTTTGGTCATTCAACTTTACTTATACAGATGCATGGGATGAATATCCTGATTGATCCGATTTTTAGTGAACGCTCTTCACCATTTCAGTTTGTTGGAACAAA
>ONFH01000158.1 GCA_900317015.1 uncultured Erysipelotrichaceae bacterium
TAAATAATATACATTGTCACAATATAAAGTAAACTTTCACAAAATTTCGTTCTATTTCATATCTTATTTATTATTAAATCGTTATAATAACAGTATGGATAAGAAACTAAGAAGGAGGTTTTCTAATTTATGAAGAAACTATTATCAATCATCGTATGCTTCATGATGGGCATTTCAGTATTGAGCATGTCCATCAAAAAAGCATCAGCTCAAACTGTTCAAGTTAACAGTACAGAAACATTGTCTTATAACTTAAATGCTGGCTATTACGTTCTTGACTTATCAGGAAATCAAGCATGTAGAGCAACTCTTTATTATGATTCTACTTATATTACTTCTGCTGATTCGACTTCATCTTATAACGATGGAGTCAGTCCAACATTCGAAGCAAAACAATCAGGCACTTATACTTTAAAACTTGATACGTCTGGTGCAAACATCCCTGTCAATGTCAATCTTTATCAGATTGAAAAGGGCGGAGATCTATCACTCGATGGTACTATAGTTGGTACAAGTGGGATGAATTCTAATGATTTAGCTTATTATAAGGTCAACGTTAAGAAAGCTGGCGTTTTATCAGTCACAATTTCTGGTCTGACAACTCAGTATTCAAGCAACTTAATTCTATGTAATAACAAGAAAAAATCTTTGACTGGTAACTTTGGTTTTCTAGATCACGGTAAGAAATTTCAATTGGGTGTAAAGAAAGGCACTTATTATCTTGGCATTAAATCAGTCAATAAATCTTATACAATTACAACTGCGTTTAAAAATAGAAGTATATTAGGTGGAACGACTAAGAAAAAAGCAAAGACACTTAAGAAAAAGAAAACATATAATACAACTTTAATTGCTGGCAGAAAATCATACTGGTTCAAGATCAACAATCCTAAAGCAAGTAAGATCAATATTAGTTTGAAGAGTTCAGTATTCCGTAGCGGTTCAGGATATTATTCAGTTTATTTCTATTATAAAAAGCAAAAACATTTATCCGGTTTCATCAACAGCGGCGATAACACGTACAAAGGCTATATTTATACAACAAACAATAGAAAAAGCAAAAAAGCGGACAAAGGCACATATTATATTCAAGTCGTGGCAACCGGTAAGCCAACAGGTACGCTTAGTATGAAAATTTCATAAAAAGTGATGCGAAGCAGTGAATGCTGCTTCTTTTCTATTCACCGGTATTATAGCACGACAGCTTTTAAAAAAAGTTTAAAAATCGTATTTTGAATCCATAAAAATGGTTTCAAAAATATTTTTGCATTTTTTTATAAAATCATGTCCTACTCAACCACGAAAGATCAATATGAATAAAGCAGTTTATGAAGAAGAAGGAGAATTAGATTGACAATTAGAGTTATTACAATAATCAAACAAGTCTTTCGAGTTTAGTGCATGCTAGACTCTTTTTTTGATTTGATTTGTGTTAGAATAGATTTATCAAACAGGAAAGGAGCTTCATATGAAAACTAGTACAAAACTTGCAATCTTGACTGCAATCGCTGCTGGAGCAGTCAGTTATACCATTGCCGGCTATGAAGCCATCAAATACGCTACTAAAAGAAAAGATGCACATAATAAAATCAAAACAAGAGAAAATATTGCCTTAGATAAAGAAAATGTCAGCTTTTTAGATCAAGTCCATTTTATTGACATGGAGATCACTGCTTTTGATGATTTAAAGCTAAAAGGAAAATTCCTTCGCAACAAAAATAATTCTAATAAAGTTATCATCTTAGTCCATGGCTATCATTCTACAAATTTCAAAGACTGGGCCTACTTCCTAAAGTTCTATTATGATCTAGGTTATCATATCTTATTACCAGATTGCCGTGGTCATGGGGAATCTGAAGGAAACTATGTTGGCTTTGGCTGGCTTGATCGATTAGACCTCTTAGAATGGATCCATGAAATTCAGAAATACTTTGATTTCGAACCATTACAGATTGTTTTACATGGACTCTCAATGGGTGGTGCTACAGTCTTAATGGCAAGCGGCGAAGATCTTTCAGAAGATGTCAAATGCATTATTTCTGACTGCAGCTATACCAATATCATCGATGAATTTAAAAACGTTTTAAAACATCATAACGTTCCTGAACGTCTATTAGTTCCTAACGCCGAACTCTTATCTAAAAAAGTTCTCGGTTACGACTTCAAAGATGCCGATGCGGTAAAACAAGTCAAGAAATCAAAAACGCCAATTTTGTTCATTCATGGTGATCAAGATGAGTTCGTCCCAACGTATATGGTCTATGAACTTTATAAAGCTTGTGCAGCACCAAAAGATCTTTTGGTCGTTGAAGGGGCAAAACATGCTGACAGCTACATGACGAATCAACCATTATATGAAAGTACTGTCAAATCATTCTTAAAGCAGTACGTAAAATAATAAATCATTTTTCACTTGGAGGTCTGCTTGTCAGACCTCTTTTTAATAAAGAAATCAAAGTCTTGTCTCATAAAATAGGGGATGGCTATTCCTAATAAAAACAGCAACCTTCCTTAAACTAAGAACGTTGCTGTTTCTATATATCGATTGTCTCTTATTTTTGTTTGAATAAAGAAAGATACTTTTCATTATAAGGAACATCGATCCTATATTGATGAGCTAAAGGAACAATATAGCCGGCGAAAATCTCAATTTCCGTAGGACGATGAGCGAGTACATCCTGAGCCATCGAAGGCATTCCTTCAGGATCAAGCGCATCGATAGCCTTCATCCAAAAGGCAAAATCATCATCATCTAGGACGATTCCCATCTTCAAAGCAACCGCTTGGACTTCATGCATCGTCGCTACAACTGCATCTCTCATCTTTCCTTCTTTTTGTACATCTTTATATTTCAGATGATAAGCAGCACAAGTCTGGTTAATACCACAGTTAAGCATCAGCTTGCTCATGGCTTCTTTTTTGATATCTTTGGCAATATGATAGGGCAGATGAATCTCATCAAAACATTCCTTTAATGTCGCTACATTCTGTTCATCAATAGGATCTTCAGCACCGATCACAAGTTCCCCAATTGGTGATGCTGTCACTTCATTTCCCGTATAAACAGATGACATCTTTTGCGCAATACAGCGAACCACTTTCTGACGACCAAAGATCTGACGGAGATCATCTTCACTCTTTAAGCCGTTCATGGTCGAAAGAATGATCGTATCTTCTTTTACAAAAGTTCTCATCTCTTCAATAGCTTCTTGAATAGCCGTGTATTTTGTACAAAGGATGATCAGATCAGCCTTTTCATTCGCTTCCTGACTGGTCATATAACGGAAATCATAAGGCTCACCGTTGAAGATGATTCCTTCCTTTGTATAACGTTCTTTTCTCTTTTCATCACAGATAAAAGCAAAATGATCAGGCCCTAATCCCTTTTGAAAAAATGTGCCGAAAATTACACCAATTGCACCACGGCCGATCATCACTACATTCTTAATTTTCATTGTGCTCCTCCTCATATCTAAAAAAGCCAGTTTCCTGGCTTTCATTAATCATGATAATCTTCTACGACATCGTATACAATTAAATCATCAAAAGTCTGTCTTCTAATGACTGTTTTGCTCTTACCTTCATGAGCAAACACGACCGCTGGCTTTGGCAGCTGATTGTAGTTAGAAGACATTGTATAGCAGTAAGCACCTGTCGTGTAGACCGCAAAAATATCTCCTGGCATAATATTAGCCGTTACGTTAATATCTTTGACAATGACATCCGCACTTTCGCAGCACTTACCAGCGACACGAACTTTCTTTGTTTTTGTTTCGCCCGCTTTATTTGCAACGATTCCATCATAATCTGCATCATATAAAGCTGTACGAATGTTATCGGCCATCCCGCCATCAACTGATACATAAGTACGTACATCAGGAATTTCCTTAATGACACCAACTGTATATAGCGTAATACCAGCATTCCCGACGACATAACGGCCAGGTTCGATCATAACAGAAGGACGATTCCAGCCTTTTTCATCATAATGATCATAAACGACCTTCATGATTTCAGAAGTGATGACTTCAAAGTCCAAAGGTTCATCATCCTTTGTATAGGCGATCCCATAACCACCACCGGCATTGACTTTCTTTGTAACAACGCCAAAAGTATTATAGATTTCATCGACAAAGCCCATGAATTTCGTGATAGAAGAAATATAGGCATATAAATCAAAGACCTGTGAACCAATATGAGCATGCAGACCTTCATATTCAATATTTTTAGACTCTAGAATCTGTCCGATAGCCTTTAAATAAATACCATAATGAGAAGAAAAACCGAATTTTGTATCCTTATGGCCAGTCATAATATAATTATGACCGCCAGCTTTAATCCCTGGTACCACACGCACCGTTGCTTTCACTGTTTTTCCTAATTCTCCGGCAATCTTTTCGCATAATTCTATTTCATAAAAATTATCGATCACAAAATGAGTGACACCATGAGAAAGTGCATATTCGATCTCACTAGGCAATTTATTATTACCATGGAAATAGATCTTATCTGGATCAAAGCCAGCCTTCAAAGCAATGGAAATTTCGCCAGCTGAGACACAGTCAATGCCAATCCCATATTCAGATGCCAGTTTATAGATTGCTAAACAGCTAAACGATTTAGAGGCGAATAAAGGTAAAGAACCTTCATACTTATCCATAAATTTTGTTTTTAATTCATTCATCTGATGACGAATATGACTTTCACTCATGACATAGAGTGGAGTGCCATACTGCTTTGCAAGATCTGTTGCCTTGCATCCATCAATATAAAGATCATTACCTTCGATTGTCGCAAAACGTGTTTGAAATACCATGAATTTTCTCCTTTATTAATAAAGCGTTTCTAAATCGTAGAAGCCTGCTTCCTTAGAAGCTAAAGCATTCATTGCAGAGACGGCACCTTTCGCAAAGATGTCTCTCGAAAGGGCGGTATGTTTGATTTCAATCAATTCATCATCGCCACCATATAAGACGGTATGTTCGCCATAGATTGTGCCAGCACGTAATGACTGAATACCAATTTCATTTCTTTCACGAGCCTGATGTCTGCTTTCACGATCATAGATCGCATGAGCGCCATCGATAGACTGTGCCGCAGAATTATATAACATTTTTGCAGTACCACTAGGCGCATCAATTTTACGATGATGATGTGCTTCTAAGATTTCTACATCAAAATCATGTTCATATAATTCCTTTGTAAATTCCTTGACCATCTTGTTAAGCATAGCCACACCAAAAGATGTGTTATAAGACTGAAAGATTGGAACTTCCTTACTTGCTTCACGAATCGCCTGAAGGGCTTCTTCACTAAAACCAGTTGTCGCAATGACAGCAGGAATTTTTCTTTCTTTAACAAAAGTTAAAATATCTTCAAGATTATTAGGATGAGAGAAATCAATGACCCCATCAACTTCTCCAGTCACTTCTTTTAATGATTTATAAGCAGGTACATCAGGCTGTTCATCGAAGACCGGTGAAACGACACCTGCTAATTCTAAATTGGCATCATTCTTAACTGCACGGCAAACTTTCTTGCCCATGACGCCATAACCATAAACAATAACTTTCATGATTAGTAACCTTTCTTTTCAAATGCATCCATTGCATCAAATAATAACTTCTTGTTTTCATCAGTTGTAGGGTAAAGAGGCATTCTTAATGCTTCTGATTCAATATAACCCATATGTTTGATGGCTGCCTTTGGCATAATTGGATTTGTATCAATAAATAAGAATTTAGAGACATCATTTAAATCTAAAGCCATTTCACGAGCCTTAGCCAGATCACCATCTAAGCATAACTGTGTAAATAACTGCATTTCTCTTGGATATAAGTTTGCAGTAACAGAGATAACACCTTTACCACCAGCAGCCACAAATGGCAGAACATTATCATCACAGCCAGAATATAAATCAAAGTCTAAATCTCTCGTACGAGTTAAAACTTCCATTTCATAAGCAATATCATCTGTTGCATCTTTCATTGCGACGATATTTGGAACCTTTGCTAATTCGACAACTGTATCAACGGCAATCTTCATACCTGTACGACCTGGTACGTTGTACATAATTAACGGTAAATCAGGAGCAGCTTCCGCAATTGCTTTATAATGAGCAATCAAGCCTCTCTGAGATGTCTTGTTGTAATATGGTGTAACAACTAAGTTCGCATCAGCACCAACTTTGGCATTAAACTTTGCCTTTTCAATTGCCACTGCTGTATTGTTAGATCCACCACCAGCAATGACCTTTGTCTTTGTACCTTTGCACATATCTACGACGATCTTAGTTAATTCCTGTTCATCTTCCCAAGTGATCGTTGCAGGTTCACCAGTCGTTCCATTGACTAAGACTGCTGAAACACCACCATCGATCATTCTCTGTACATGTTTCTTAAAACCTTCGTAATCAATATCACCATTATCAAACATAGGTAAGATCATTGCGACACCGCAACCTTCAAAAACAGCCATTATTCCATTTCCTCCTTAATAGCTTTTAATGCTTTATCCATATATTTTTTGTGTAAGACAAATGAGATTGAGATCTCACTTGTAGTGACCTGTGAGAAAGGAATCATATTCCGACCAAGAATATCAAAGACCTGAGCGGCAACACCAGGCTGCTCTCTCATTTCTTCGCCTTCAACGATCAGCTTACAAACATTACGTTTTGTAAAAATGTGAATACGTGGATGATTCGCATTCACTTCACCAATGGCCTCACTTAATGCCGGAACATTATTATCATCACAGGTAAAGTCTATTCTTAATGAATCTTCAAAGTTAACAGATGAGATCATATCAATATTGACGTTATATTTAGCAAATGTATTAAAAATATCTGCCACTGGTAACGAGTTCTTTTCCACATTTTCCATGCGGACCTGGATGATATGTTCATCCGCTTCAATACGAGAAAGAGTAATTTTCATCTTAGAACCTCCTTTTGTAAAAAGAAAAAACAATAGCGAAAGCTATTGTCATACCTTGAAGTATCATTCAATAGCTCTCCACAAGTATATATCTTGTGACAGTGTAAGACATCTTCTCCCTTACACCAGTAAGTCAGTACGTGCAATTGCTGACTCCTTCGGCAATCCTCCTCTTTCAATATCTGGATGCACCCATTGACAATATTGAATTCATAGTCCTTGCGCCTCTATTTGAGCTAAGTATACTACACTTATCTGTTGCTTGCAACGTATTTAACATTTCCTTTTCACTTCATAAATAAATTAAATATACGTTATTATTTCCTCTGTATATTTCAATACTATCATATTTTTAAATTAATGAAAACGGTTGCAAGTTTTCAAAATTTTTATAGACAAATGAAATTAAATACTATAATATGTCCCATGAAATATTGAGACTAAAAAGAAACGAGGGATGCTATTTGGTTATTGAACTAAAAGAAAAATACGAACAGCTTAAAGATGAAGTCTTTGAAATCGTCAAAGATTTTGCAACAAAAAATCAATTAGACGTTGATGATACCGTCTTATATAATTTAGCTATTCATTTATCATTATCCATTGCTCGTGAAATGACTGGCAGCTTTATCGATACCAGCTCCTCACAGCTGTCCAGCTGTAAATCATTAGCAACCTATCCAATCGCTCAGGACGTCATCAAAACATTAATGAAGAATTATTCCATTGAACTTCCTGAATCCGATATCGCTTATTGTGCTATGTATTTAGCAAATAAATCATTACTTGATTTAGACTTCAACGTCGAAAGTGATATCGTGGATCATGAAATGGAAGACATCATGAATGAGACCCTTGTGGAAATCAAAAATCAGCTTGGTTATGACCTTCGTCAAAATGAAAGTTTCGTTCAAGGTATGACTTTGCATTTCTATCCCGCAATCGAACGATTAGAAAATAATGAACAGCTAACAGAAAACTCAATGGTCAAAGAGATCAGTTCCAATGAACTTCCTTATAAGTGTGCCAACATCTTAAATGAAGTCGTTGAAAAACATTATAAGAAGTCATTCAATAAAAATGAACTGTCTTACATTACCCTTCATTTCGGGGTCGCTTTCTATAATCAGGATGCTTAAGATCGAGCTTTATGCTCGATTTTTTATTGCGAATGCAAAAATAGGAACTTACTCGTTCCTATCTTCTACAATATTCATATGATATTTAAATATATTTGGCAGCTGTCTTGATTCCGTATATTCAATCAGCTCACCATGACCATCATAAACATGCTTTCTGACGATCATCACAGAATCCTCTGTATGGAGATACTGCTGATCCAAAAAAGAATTATCCTCCAATGTCAGATCACATTGACACATTTTTAAGGAGACCTGTCGTTCTTTTAAATAATGGTACAAAGAATTCTCAATCGTATGAGAATCCAGGTCAGGAAAGATATCTTGCCTTAACATATTGATCTCAACAATGACCGGCTTCTCTTCAATATAACGAACTCGTACTAATAAGATCAACGGTAGACCAAGACTAAAACCACTTTGGGCTGCAATATCAGGATCCACGACGATCTGCTTGTGGATCATAAGCTTCGTATGGACCTTTAAATGATGACGTCGTCCAAAATCACAAAATGCTTCAAGAGGACGATAATCATAGCCTAAAGACACCAAGGGCTGATAAATGACGCGGACACCGTAGCCATGACGAGAAAGGGTCAGACCGTCTTCCTCCAGCTTTTTCATAGCACGTCTAATCGTATTACGTGAAGCATCATAGATCTGTGTACATTCATGTTCACTGGGCAATAAGCTATCATAAGCATAAGTTCCATTTAAGATCTGTTCTTTCAAGTCTTCATAAATGGCTAAGTATTTAGTAGAGGACATTATTTCTTACCTTTATGGATCATGAATTTCGATAAAACAAATAATGTCGGCAGTTCGATCAACGAAACAAAGGCAATGATCATCACGATCATCGTAATAATATTGAAGACCTGATTCTTCCCATTATTAACAGCTGAAAAAAGAAAGAAGAGGGCCCAGCTGATCACCATGATGATCAGATCAACTTTCATAAATTTCTTATAACGCAGGCCAATTGCCTGATAAAGCTTTTTCTGATCCATCTTATTTACCTACACAAAATCTTGAAAATAATTCATCTAAGAGATCTTCTTTAGCCTGCTCACCTAAGATTTCCTTCAGATCTTCCCAGCATTCATAAAGATCCTCATTGATCAGATCAACAGGAATGTACTGTTTCATGGCATCAATTGCACGATCCAAAGCTTGCGATGCTTTTTCTAATAACTGAAGCTGTCTTTCATTAGCAAGTACATGGGCGTCCTCACCATTGATGGCACTAAAATCAAAATGCTCTTTGATCTCTTCAGTCAGTTTTTCAATATCATTCTTTTTCGCAGAAATTGGAATACCTGCAACATCTACGACTGTGCCAAGATCGGCTTTATTAATAATGACAAGACGATTCGTATCCTTCGTCTTCTCTAAGATCTTCTGATCTTCTTCATCTA
The DNA here is from genome assembly GCA_900317015.1 of uncultured Erysipelotrichaceae bacterium. Lineage (GTDB taxonomy): Bacteria > Bacillota_I > Bacilli_A > Erysipelotrichales > Coprobacillaceae > Intestinibaculum. Next base: position 9,496 of record ONFH01000158.1, read on the forward strand.
ATGGTTTTGATCCATCAACGACAACCAAAACAAGATCTGCCTGATCAATTAAAGAGAGGGACTTTTCCACACCGATCTTTTCAATCTTTTCATCCGTCTCATGGATTCCCGCCGTATCGATCATATTTAAAACGACAGAACCTAAACGGATCGTTCCTTCAACGACATCTCGAGTCGTTCCGGCGACATCCGTGACAATGGCTTTTTCTTCATCCAATAAAGCATTCAGCAAAGATGACTTCCCAACATTTGGTTTTCCAACAATGACTGTTGAAATTCCATCTTTCATCAAGCTGACATTCTTTGACTTTTCAATGATCTTATTCATTTTATTACGAAGAGAAATACTTTTAGGCAGAAGCTTCTCCGCTGTCAATTCTTCCACATCTTCATATTCTGGATAATCAATATTCACTTCGACCTGCGTGATGATCTGAATCAGATCCTCTTTCAGGTCTTTAATAAAATTAGAAATATTTCCCTGGATCCCTCTTAAAGCCAACTTTGCAGCTTCATCATTATTAGCGGTCACCATATCAGAAATAGCTTCCGCTTGTGACAAGTCAATACGTCCATTTAAAAAGGCACGTTTACTAAACTCACCACGTTCAGCCATACGAGCACCTTTTTTAAGACAAAGCTGAAGAACTTTTCTTGTAATAAAGACACCGCCATGACAATTGATCTCAACCATCTCTTCACCAGAGAAGGTATGCTTGCCACGATAAATAGAAACTAAACATTCATCCACTTTTTCATCGCCATCATAAAGAAAGCCATACGTCAACGTCTGCGTCTTTTTATCAATAATATTGCCGCTAAAAAAGGACTGCACGAACGCAATGACGCCTTTGCCAGACAAACGGATGATAGAAATTGCTGCTTCTAATCGTGAAGTCGCAACGGCTGCAATAATATCATCATTCATATTTTTTCTCCTTCATTTTCATATAAATCACACCACAAATTAAAGCTGTCACATAAGCACATGCCGAAATGACAAATGGTCCAGTCTTCATATGTGCATATATTGCCCCGGCAATACTGGCCCCAAAAATCATTCCTAATGACTTTGTCGACTGATAAAAACCCATGACAATATTACGGTTTGAGGTATTGGATAAAGCCATGATCATGTTCTGCTCAAGTGGCACAGTTAAGGCATAAATACCATAGAACACTAAAACAGTCCCGATCATTAAATAGGCATTTCCTATCATTAATAAACTATAAAGCACCAGACTTCCTAAAATAAGCAAAACAATATTGCTTTTCTTTAATTTCTTCTTTTTTAACAAGATCATTCCCACACTCATATTCAGCGTTAAGGAAATCAGACCACATAAGCCTTTATAAGTTCCATTGATCTTGCTCGTAAAGTGTAAAACATCTTTTAAATAATAATTAAATGACTGATCCAAACAAGTGTAGCCAAAGAACACCATCGTTGTCATTACAAATAAGACCACAAAATATTTATTCATGAATTCTCTAGCACTCATAAATGCTTTAAAAGGATTAGATTCCTTGATGATCTCATGAGCCGTTGCTTGTTCTTTCACATCATTTTCTAATAAGACATAAAAAAGAATACCAGTCACGATCAATTGTACGATCTGTACATAAAAGCTTGTCATGACCGAGATTTCTCCTAGCCAGCCACCAATAAAGTACCCAATCGCATCGGCGACCGTCTGAATCGTTGCATTTAAAGTCAGATCACGACCTCTCGTTTCTTTAGGGGAGAGATTGCCAATATAGGTCAAGGAGCCAACAAAGAATGCTCCACAAGAAAGACCAGCTAATAAACGAGCAATCAAGATCGTCACGCTATGGGTCGAGAGGGCAAATAAAAGCTGACAGATGCCATACCCAATTCCGCCAAAAGCCATCGCCGACTTCGATGAGATCACACGTGTCATCTTGCCCCAAAAAGGGGAAGATAAGAACATGCCCAGCGACATGGCCGCAAAAGCATAACCAAACATGGCATCAGGTACATGGAGACCTTTGAAAAAAGTCGGAGTGACCGGATGCGCATAACTGGCTGCCAAGTTCCATGATATGATCAGCATCAAAAAAAGTTTTTTCTTTTTCATACAAATTTCCTTTCTTGAAGGATTATTATAAAAA
>ONFH01000089.1 GCA_900317015.1 uncultured Erysipelotrichaceae bacterium
ATTATTTGTATAATTTCCAGACGCAATCACATTTCCTACATTCACTAATGCCTGATAACCATTTTCTGCTACATTTGAGGAATCAATAAGAGCCTGCCCTGCATTGCCAATATCAGTAAGGTTACTATCAGTTTTGCTTAACTGGTCAAGATTATTAAAACGTGAATCACCAGACTGCTTTGCACCCTCTACAGTTGTAGAATTGAAATGGTTTGCACTGCCATCGAGGCTACTTGCATTATTTTCTGCATCCTGATCATTACCAAATACGACAACAGAGACATTCTTTCCATTTTCCTTCTCATTTGTATTTGAATCAACTTTAACTCCATCAGAAACTTTTCCAATATAAGAGTAAGTATTTTTGGCATAATCTAGGCCGACATTCGTACTAATATTTTCACCATGAGATTCGATTTTATACTGTCCACTTGCATGATTGTTAATGTTTGTCGATACATTAAAGTTTTCAACCGCAATATTCCCATCAATATGACCAATTGTCTGATCATAGCTGTGAGCATAGATGACTTCATTAGATGTAATATTCTGTTTATCTAAATAATCTTTAGTCTTAGCTGTTTCATCTTGATTTGCTTCAACAACGTTCCCCTGACTATCAGTCGTGTAGATCTTCTTTGTTGAATAATTTTCTTCATTGGTCATCTTTTTGACATCAACAGTTTGCTGAACACCTTTTTTTGTTGTTGTGGTCAGTGTTTCCGTCCATTCTTTCGTTGTAATATCAGTGGCATATTTATGCGTTAAAACTTGACCATCGACAACCTTAGATTTTTCTTCTCCCGTTAACTCAACTTCGTACTGATCACTATATTCTACTATTGTATGTTTGATGACTTGTGTTCTTGTTGTTGAGCCATCATTATTTGTAACTGTCTTATCTGAAAGTGTCTCATCTTTACTTTCAGTATGACCTTTGGCAAGAGTGATCTGTTCAGATGTTTCTGAAGTGACTGTCTTCGTATCTTCTTTGACTTCAGAGTTAATCACTGATGTTGTTGAAGAAACAGTTGAAGATTCCGAACTTGAGGCCTGATTTGTATCTGATGAAGAAGCAGTAGACGTGCTGGCGCTTGATGTTTGATTTCTTTCTGCAGAAACAGTCTGTGTTGTCCCTTTCAGAGCCATATTGACTTTGTTTGTCCAGCCATCTAGTTTATTTGCTGTAACTCTACCTGATGTGATCGTTCCTGCATCAACAGTCGCCTTTGGTGCAATGATATTACCAAAGAAGGAGCCAATTACTGAGACTTTACCTGAATAGTTTCCAAAATTCCATGTTACATAGGATGCATTTGGATCACAATTATCAGTATATGATGACCAACCTGCTGCAATGGCGTAATCATTGCTAGTATCAGGAATAACATTGATAACGATATTGGTATGATTTTTATTTTCTTCAACGATTTTTCTAAGTAATTTCTTCGTGTTTTCATTATTACTTAATGAATTCCAGTCAGATAAGAAGCTTGAAGACAAATTTAATGTAATCACATCATTTGAAGTGTACTTTCCACTTGATACGGCATTCGCAACCGCCTGAATCTTGAGTAGATTCGCAACTGTAGAATTATCATGAGACGTAATTGTTTGTGCAAGCGTCTGTCCAGACTGACTCATTTTATTTAAGTTTTCATCAAATTTTACGACTTCATCCACATCATAATAACGATCTTCTGAAGATGATGTCACATCTGACAATTTAACGGTACTTGTATTAGTCCCACTATTTATATTGTTATTTGATTTATTGGCAAGTTCATCACCAACGACCAATGTATTACTGCCAGATGTATTATTATTCACATTGATAGGTGCCCAATCATTTTTCTTATCACCTACATATGAATAACCATTGCTTGTATACTGTGCAGATGTGTCGGCATTACCAGCCATGTCATTATTTTCAGTAATTTTTAAGTTATTACCATCAAATTTTTCAGTCGCTACTGTACCATTAACATCCGCAACCCCTACCATTTCCTTTGCATAAACTGTTTCATCTGCTGTGACATTCTG
>ONFH01000325.1 GCA_900317015.1 uncultured Erysipelotrichaceae bacterium
CCTCCTTTTGCGATCCTTAGGATCTGTTAAATCAGGAACAGCTCCACCAGCTATTGCCCAAAGATAAATACTTGCCACACTGCCATAGGGACTATAGCGACTACGGCATCTTTCAAATTGTTCCTTGCTTATTTGGCGATGACGATAGACCATCCGCATTCCTTTAATGATGGCGAGATCACCAAAGCTAAGGACATTTTCACGATGCATTCCAAATAGTAAGATCATTTCCGCTGTCCATGGTCCAATTCCCTTCAAAGCAGTCAATTCTTTCATAACGTCTTCATCAGACATCTGCATGAGCTTCTTCTCATCAAATGTGCCATCAACGATTTTTTGTGAGAAGTCACAAATATATTCCGCTTTTTTAAATGTTGTTCCATAGGCTTGTATACGATCAACACCAGCATCAAGAATATTGGATGCTGTGATCTCACCTAAGTCTTCTTGCATACGTAGCCAAATCGTCTTTAATGCTTTTGTCGAAATCTGTTGCCCAATGATCTGATGGATCACTGAAGAAAATACATTCTCATCAACGGGTCTATTCACATGTCCAATCTGGTCAATATAAACAGCTAATTTTTTATCTTTAGATTTTAAATAATTGATTTCCTGATCACCGTAAATAAAATAATTCATAACTCTTACCTCTACGCTTATCATATAGAAAGCTTCAATAAGAATCTAATCATTTTTGGATATTCAATTTTTATCATTGTATGAAAAATAAGGTGATCAATGCAATAAAAATACACTGATTAGAAAGAAAAGAACCTGAACAAATTATTGCTCAGGCATTAATCTCTAATATTTGTTAAGATCACGCATATGAGGTGTGATAATGATCTTGGCATTTGGTTGAATCGTCTTTATATACTTCTTCATTAAATTTCGATTGATGGCTACACATCCAGCTGTATAAGGATGAGATGAGTAACAATGTAAAAAGATGGCGCCACCAGCACTCTTTACTTTTGCATACTCATTAAAATTAATGAATAATGCATATTCATAAGCTCTACGAGATACATATAAGTATTCACCAGGAAGTGTATGAGAACTTTCTTTGTAGGTGTTATTGCCATAATACCAATAAGAATTCTTATTTAACTTCTTATAATTGAATTTCGTCCCTGGATTCTTATGTGTCCCAAAGGCATACGTAAACGTAAAGGATCCAATAGGTGTAGTTAGATCATGACGATGGCGATGTAATTTCAAACCATTTCTTCCCACATGTGCTTTATATGTCACAAGACTTTCTTTCCATTCATCCTCATCATTCTTGGTAAATAAGCTGACTTTATAACTTCTTGAATTTTCTAATGGTCCATTGACGACTACGATCTGCTTCGTCTTTTTGGCAGTTTTTGTATCTGCTACAAGATCACTTTCCGATGTCTCTAATTCACAATTCTTTAAAGGAATATACCCTTTGATCTGATCACTAATACCAAAGTTTCCTTTTATTTGATCAATAGCAATCACACGACCTTTCTTTAACTTCTTTACAACTTCAGAAGACGTGGAAGCTTTCTGATAAACAGCTACATCTTTATTAGCTTTATAAAGTCCTGCTTTATATGTCTTCGCATATGCAGGTGTACATATTGATAAACATAATAATAACGTGATTAAAATCTTCATAATCATCCTTCTTTCCTTATTTACGGATTATATCACTTATTAAGCTATGCTAGGGATTCTCCCTCTGATTAAATTTCAGCATCTTGCTTTCTCTTCTTTCTCGCTTTCCTTTCTTTTCTTTCGCTTCTTTCTCGCTTTTCTTTCGCTTCAGTCTTTTTTGTCACTCAAAAAGAATTTCTAATGGCAAAAGACGATATTTTTATAGAATACCATTAAGTCTAGAATTATTAGTATAGAGGTATATGATTTATATAGATGTAATAAATGATCATACTTTGAATGCATTATAAAATACTCACTCCGTATTAGTATTTCGGGATCCTAACAATGCATATGGTACGAGTAAATGGGATTTATGGCAAGCTTGTCATAAATCCCATAACGTCTTCTATAAAATGCTTCTCATTGGAGCCTCTGGTACAGATCTTACAAAAATTAAA
>ONFH01000116.1 GCA_900317015.1 uncultured Erysipelotrichaceae bacterium
ATATGCTGCTCATTACCAGAAGCTAAGTCTTTCGCAGACACATTGACGATACCATTGGCATCAATATCAAAGGTGACTTGGATCTGAGGCACACCTCTTAAAGCACGCTTGATATGCTTTAACTTAAATTTACCAAGAGACTTGTTATCCTTGGCAAGAGGACGTTCCCCCTGAAGAACATTGACTTCAACCTGCGTCTGGAAGTTCGCACTCGTTGTAAAGATCTGCGAATACGTTGTAGGGATCGTCGTATTACGCTTAATTAATGGAGTGGCGACCCCACCTAATGTTTCAATTGATAATGTTAATGGTGTGACATCAAGTAAGAGCACATCATTGGCACTACTGTTTTGATCAGAAACGATCAGCTGGCCAGATAACTTCGCACCCTGGATTGCTGCCCCCATGGCGACACATTCATCTGGATTTAAGGAATGGCTTGGTTCCTTGCCAATGACCTGTCTGACACGATCAATGACCGCTGGGATTCTTGAAGACCCGCCAACTAAGATACATTTATCTAAGTCCGCTGGTGTCAGCTTGGCATCATTTAAGGCATTCTGCATTGGCACAACACATCGTTCCACTAAGTCTTTTGTTAAGGTATTAAATGTCGCACGATCGATCGTCATCTCCAAGTTCTTAGGACCTGTTGAAAGCTGAATAATAAATGGTAAGGAGATCGTTGTCGAATTGACTGTCGATAATTCCTTCTTGGCCTTTTCCGCAGCTTCTCTTACTCTATTTTTGGCAATGACATCTTTACGCAGATCAATGCCTTCCTTAAGCTGGAAGTCTTCGCAGATATAATTCATTAAGGCGGCATCAAAGTCATCACCGCCTAAGTGGTTATCCCCACTTGTCGAAAGGACTTCAATAACGCCAGAACCGATTTCGATAATGGAGACATCAAATGTCCCACCGCCAAGGTCAAAGACCATGACCTTCTGACCATAGTCATTTTCTAGACCATAGGCCAAAGCGGCACTGGTTGGTTCGTTGATGATACGTAAAACGTCTAAACCGGCAATCTTGCCAGCATCTTTCGTCGCCTGACGCTGATCATCATTGAAATAAGCCGGTACGGTAATAACGGCCTGTGTCACTTCTTCGCCAAGGTATTCCTGGGCATCGATCTTGAGTTTCTGCAAGATCATCGCCGAGATCTCCTGAGGCAGATATTTACGACCATTTAACTTATGTTTATTGGTCGTCCCCATTTCCCTTTTAATAGAAACGATCGTATTATTTGGATTCATAGCCTGCTGACGACGAGCGACTTCTCCAACAAGACGATTGCCATCCTTGTCGAAGGCGACGACAGAAGGCGTCGTCTTGCCCCCTTCACTATTGGGAATGATCGTCGTTGTGCCATTTTCGCTAAACGCCATACAGCTGTTGGTCGTTCCTAAATCTATACCAATGACTTTGCTCATATTGTTCTCCTTTCGTTAGATCACACGATAATATTGCAAGGCATGTAAGATGCCATCTTCATCAATATCATCCGTAATATAGTCGGCATGTGCCTTTAAGGTGTCCGTGGCTTTTCCTACGGCGACACCGATCTTTGCATAGTTGAGCATGCTGATGTCATTATCCGCATCCCCAAACGCCATGATCTCATTGCTTTTGATGCCATAATGCTTACACATATGGATCATGCCCTGCGACTTGCCTCCCTTTTTAGGAATCAAGTCAAAAGCGCCTTCATGCCAGATATTCTTCATGCAGTGAGGTAATTCGATATAATCCTTATTACTAGGTAAATAAGGAATCATCTGATAGATCTTCTGCTCATCACTTAACTTTCCTTTTTGAGGGACCTTCGAATGAATGGACGCCTGGACTCTCTTGACGTAGTCATTGACGATATTGATATACATCTTATCTCGCTCCACAAAGATGACCGGATATTTCTTCTCGGTCGCATCTTTGATGACTAAGTCCACATCTTCCTTTTCGATTGGCAGATCATAGATCAGCCCTTTATCATCATAACAGTACTGTCCATTTAATGTGACAAACCCATCAAAGGACACATAACGATCGATACCTAACTCTTCTAACTCTGTCACATGTCGTCCCGTACAGGCGATCACTTTCATGCCTTTATTTTGTAAAGCCTTTAAAGCAAGCTGGGCACTTAGTGGAACGGTATTGGTGACATGGGAATAGAGCGTGCCATCGATATCAAAGAAAACCGCTTTTAACATCCTCGATAATACCCCATTCCAAAACAAGGGGAACAGCACATCTGCACTAAGCATAGTGCGTAGCAGCAGCTCACTGGATTGATCGAACGGCCATAGCCTCTTGATGTCTCGTTATATGTGGAACTGCTTCCCTGTAACTGCTGTAAGAGAATCATGTACTGTAAGTTCATCGGGTTCATCTGATAAGCGGTCTGCGCAAATTCAATGGCCTGGATACGATTGCCTAAGCCATTTTCACATAAGGCGGCATAATAGAACCAGATATCATTCTTATTGTAGATGCCTTCCAAAATGGCTTTGGCTTCCGCAAAACGGTTAGCATTGATATAAGCGGCCACATCCTGATAAGCAGCCTGATCAGATGAATAGTTTGTGGAATAGGCACCAGAGCTATTCGTATAGGCCCCCTGCGTATGATTTGTATAGGTATGATTGGTAAAGCCCTTCTTACGATCATCCATGATCGTGCTATAAGCATTTTGTACCTGTTTAAACTTTTCTGTATATTCCGCCTGATGAGGATTGCCAATATTGGCATCCGGATGATATTTCTTCGAAAGCGTACGATACGCTTTCTTCACCTCATCATCCGTGGCATCAGGGGAAATACCTAATATTTCATAAGGATTCACTTTTCATTCTCCTTTGTTCTCTTGCTTTTCACCGCTTCAAAACGGCTCCAGATCCCACTATATAAGATATTGCGAATAATCTCACTATTTGTAAGAATTGGCATACGCTCAAAAGCGTTGGCCGCTTCACTGGCAAATAATGTTAAGATCTTTTCGACATAGTCATCAAATCCCTCGTCTTTATATTTCTTCTTAAAGGGATTATAGGTACCTTTTTTAATGTCGTCTTCGACATCATCATAGGCATCCATCAAATAGATGAAACGTCCTAAATTATCGCCTAAGGTATAGAGCTCATCAGCCCAGACATCATCCTGATAAACGAAGATCTCACCTAAGACCTTACCAAAGGTCTTGCTCATGAGATCAAGATCAACACAGTTCTTGTCCTCATATGTATTGATCTTCTTTAAGTTTTCATCAATGATGGCCACTTTTTTTGGCATCTCTTTCTGGATCTCCTGAAAGAGCGGCTTGAGCTTTTCTAAGCGTTTTTGATGCTTGCCTTCATCATTCACATCATCTAAGGCCTTATAGTAAGCTAAGATGATCGTCATCTTGGCTGCATAGTCATCATAGACATCAACACGGCTATGATGCTTGACTAAGGGATGGACCACGCAGTTCTCTTTTGAAACTTGAACATCTGGTTCATATAATCCCGTCAGCACGACCTTTAAAAACGTCATATCATTTGATAACAATTTCGTCGCCGACAAGCCATAAAGATCTTTCAAACTGTGGCAGAGGCCACAGTAATAAGAATGATAGAGCTTGAACTGCTCTTCCTCTAAGGACTTGGGATTGACGATGACATACCCAAACATAATTAAGACTTCGCATCGAAGGTCGTCCCGCATTTAGGACAGCGCACTTCGATCTTTCCTTTTCCTTTAGGTACACGAATCAGCTGATGGCAGTTCTTGCATCTAAAATATTTATGGTCGTGGTCATGCATCTGCTTGTTATGTAAGACGAAGAATCCGCGAATGTTGCCAAGGACGTTTTCATAAGCTTCATTTTCCTTATAGCGGGCATTGATATTCTTCGAAAACGTTCTAAATAGATTCACAAAGATGATCACATAAGACACAATATATAAGATTCTTGAATTAAAAAAGAGATTGCATACGATCAGTGCTAATAAGACAAACATCAAATGCTTATTCAATGTATCGGTCCCATAGCGTCCCATCATAAAGTTTACAATTTTATCTCTCATCGTTATCGCTCCTTTGATTACATGGGCCTATTGTAAGACTTCAATGTGAATGAGAAATGAACGATTCTAAAAGAATCATCTTTCGTAAAAATTCTAACTGTTTAATAAGAAAATGTCAATTTCATAAAAAAATAAGCATCGTCAGATGCTTATGTTACTCCAGTTCACCAACTGGTGCTTTTGCTTTTGCAAAATAAGTTTTCGTTTCTTTAACGACGATACCATTTAAGGCAAAGATCGCAATCATATTTGGAATCGCCATCAGACCGTTACAAATATCCGCAATCGTCCAGACCGCATTTAAAGCGATGTATGGACCAATGAAGACATTGAAGATATAGAAGAATCTAAAGAGTTTGGACACGATCTGATTCTTTGTTAAATATTCCAGGCATCGTTCCGCATAGTAGTTCCACCCCAAAATTGTCGTAAAGGCAAAGAACACTAAGCAGAGCATTAAGATAAAGGAAGCCATACGGGCACTAAATGGAAGCCCCTTGGTAAAGGCATAGGTCGTGACACCGACCCCTTCTAATCCTTTGACTTTCCAGGCCCCTGTTAGAACGATCGAAATGCCTGTCATCGTACAGATGATGATCGTATC
>ONFH01000088.1 GCA_900317015.1 uncultured Erysipelotrichaceae bacterium
GGCATGACCTATGAACCACAGGGTGATTATGCAAGCTATGAAAAGACGTTTGAAAAGATCAAATCGCTTTATCATAAGAAAGGCAAGATTGGTTTCTTTGATACCTTATTTGATCATAAGATCAAGGACGCGTTAAAGACGATCACCGTCAATGGTCATGAAGTCAAAACAGAAGAAGAATGTGATTATGTCAGCGCCCTGATCAAGATGTCCGCGCAGCGTGAAAAGAGTGCTTCTTATTGGGATGAGTTAATGATCCCACTTGGCTCTAAAGCGTTTAAGGACTTAGATCCAAAACAGCCGGAAGTCGTTGCTTACGGTTATATCAAACCAATGGAAAAATATCTGCACTGGTTCGATGCGTCTTATAAAGATCTTGAAGAAGCGATGCGAAAAGCGCATATTCCAATGAAGCTGATCAATGGCAAGCGAGAATTCATGTCCGAAAAGGATGGCTTAGATGCCTTGATCGATGCCCTTGATGAATATCTTGAACCTTTGATCAAGCTCTTAAAAGGTGCTTTACGTTTAGGTGAGATCAATAACATTATTGATGAAAATGTCAAGATGATCGGTGATGACTCGAAAGCCAGTCTGATCATTGAAATGGAAGATGCTTTACGCTTTAAGAAAGCAAAGAAGTATCAGGAGACCTATACACACTTAGAGATGCTCAAGAGCAATCGCAATGCTCATGAAAAACGTCAGGAATACTTAAAGCGACTCTTTGAAGTGGCGCCAGACTGGGCCCATGCGATTGAAAATCATGAAGGTGTCCATGGTCAGAATACTGTTCCGGATTCCATCAATGAAGCTTGGCGCTATAAGCAGTATGCTGGCATCTTAAGAGAGATCTTAAAGGAACCTTATGAAGAATTAGAAGATAAGGCTGAAGCGTTATCACGCAGCTTCAAAGAAAAGACGGCTGCCTTTGCCCAAAAGAGTGCCTGGTATCATCTGTTAACAGAAACCGAAAAGAATATCGATATGAAGCAGGCCTTACAGGGCTGGAAACAGACAGTCAAGAAGATCGGCAATGGCAATCGTAAGGATTCCGCCATGTATAAAGCCAAAGCTCGAGAACTGATGGGCGAATGCCAGAAAGCCGTCCCTGGCTGGATCATGACGATCGGCAAAGCGATGGAAACATTAGATCCAACAAAGAACCATTTTGATGTCATCATTATTGATGAAGCCTCTCAGGCGAACTTATCATCCTTAGCCATTGCCTATATGGGTGATAAGCTGATTATCGTTGGTGATGAACACCAGGTCAGCCCAATGGCCGTTGGTGTCGATTCCACTAAGGTCAATAATCTCATTCATATGTATTTACAGGGCGTCATTCCTAATGCCCATCTGTATAATGCCAAGACATCTATTTATGATCTGGCCATGATGACTTACCAGCCATTAATGTTAAGAGAACACTTTAGATGTGTCCCAGAGATCATCGGCTTTTCTAATAAGCTGATCTATGATAATAAGATCAAGCCATTAAGAGAGACTCATTCCACGGATGTCAAGCCAGCCTTAGTGACATATCATGTCCCAGGGGAAAGAAAAGGCAAGGTCAATGAGATTGAAGCTCAGATGATCGTTTCTCTGATCAAGTCATGTATTCGTGAACCAGAATATAAAGACAAGACATTTGGGGTCATTTCCTTATTAGGGGATGAACAGGCCAAACGTATTCAGGAACTGATCGACTCTCAGATTCCTTTAAAGGATATTGAAAAACGTCGTATCCTCTGTGGGAATGCCTCTCATTTCCAGGGGGATGAACGTGATGTGATGTTCTTAAGTATCGTCGATTCGCCAAGAAATGAACCGTTACCGCTCATTTCGAAGACCGTTGATGAAACGTTTGAAAAGCGTTATAACGTTGCGGCTTCCCGTGCTAGAGACCAGTTATGGATCGTGACGTCATTAGATCCCGAAAAGGATCTCAAGAAAGGTGACTTACGTCGTGAACTGATCCTCTATGGTATGCATAATCATACAAATGACTATGAGGAAGCGAAGATCAAGCTGACGTCATTTGAACAGGCCATTCATGATGAATTAAGCAGTCGAGGCTATAATTTAGCGTCATGGCAAGTCGGTTCTTATGATCTGCCATTAATCGTCACATCTTCACAGAACAATGTTGTCATTGCCTGCGATGGCGATCGTTACCATATGAGCAGTGAGAACATCAAGGAAGAAATGGAAAAACAGACGATCCTTGAACGTGTCGGCTGGCGCTTTATCCGCTTACGTGCCAGCGAATATTACACGCAGCCAAAGCGTACGATCACACAGCTAGTAAAACGATTAGAACGTTTAGGTGTCATTACGGTCAATGAAAAGCCAAAACGTCAAGATCTCTTACAGCGTGTGAAAGCCAATGTCGTACAGTCCATCCCAGTCTCTAAGATGGCCATCTTCCCAAGAGAAATGGTCGAACAGATGATGAAGGATGCGGCTATGAAAAAGTAGAAGTGAAGATCCAGTGCGTCTGGGTCTTTTCTTATACCTTTTTAGAGATGAGCCGTTTATAATAAAAGGGGTGATAGAATGAAGGACAATCATGAAAAAATCGAAGAAAGAATCGAAAATGTCAAAAATGTATATCTGAAAATAGAAAAATTGATCGATGATCTGCCAGATGTGATTCCCGGTGAAGCGAAAAAAACATTAAAGAAGACCCTTCTTGATGACAAAGAGTTAAAAACTTTTA
>ONFH01000021.1 GCA_900317015.1 uncultured Erysipelotrichaceae bacterium
CAGATCGATGCCTTAAAGTCAGATCCAGAATTCCAGGCTACATTAGCTGATGAATTAACAGATCAGTCATTTGTGAAATCTATTGATGTGATGAAGAAGATCAATACCTTACGTACACAGGCTCAGTTACCAGAACTTTCTACAAGCTATGAAATGATGGTCAGCTCATTGATGAACTTAAATGGTATTGCCTCTAAGAGTTTTTCTACAAACTTAACACATGTCACTTATATTCATCAGATGGATGAATCAAAACAATGTATTGCCAGAAATACAGATGATCCTGTTACAGTATGGCAGAATACAGTGGATTCCACAGATGCATCGAAGAAGTTAATTGATCGTACATTAGATGCTCAGTTAAAGATGATGTCAGTGGCTTACTCAAGTCATAATAAGATGACAGTCTTTGATGGAACAACTGATGCAGTTGCCAGCAGCTTAAAGGGTACAGCAGTGAATGTGACTGACTTTGAACAAGCTTTCAATAACTATGTTCAAGCCCATCAGGCTGAATTTATTCAGAATGTCTAGTGATTAAAAATCAAATCAGTTTTTACGGGTTTTAGAATTTCTAAACCCGTTTTTTCATGGCCTGTATTATAACGTGGCATAAGAAAAGGTGAGCATTTTTGCTCACCTGATTAAGCCCAGACATCCTCAGCAATATGTTTGACTAATTCCAATTTCTTCCACTGCTGTGCTTCTGATAACTTATTACCGATCTCACATGAGGCAAAGCCACATTGTGGAGAGAGTGATAAATGATCAAGATCTTTATAGGCACTGGCCTTCTTTAGACGATCTTTAATACGATCCTCATCTTCTAAGAATGGAGTCTTTGTCGTAATAAGACCTAAGACGACATTTTTATCTTTAGGGACGTACTTTAATGGTTCAAAACCACCAGAACGTTCATCATCAAATTCTAGATAGAATGTATCGACATGTTCTTTTGCAAAGACATATGGTGCAACAGCATCATAAGCACCGCTTGAGAAGTAAGTCGAATGATAGTTCCCACGACAGATATGGGTATTGATCGTTAGATCTTCTGGAGCACGATCAATAACGGCATTATTTAAGTTGACTAACGTATCCATATAAGCTGGTAATTCTTCAAGTGTTAGACCTGTTAATCCTGTGGCAATCTGAGGATTGACGAAGCCACCCCAAGTACAGTCATCAAACTGGACGATGCGACAGCCAGCTTCATATAATTCATTAATGACTTTCACATAACTATCCGCAATGTCTTTTCTTAATTCGGCTAGATCAGGATAATATTTCTTAGTATTTTCAATTTCTTCCTGACCGGTAAAGATGGCATAGAACTGACCAGGAGCTGGCATTGTCTGTTTGGCTTGAACACCTTCAGGACATAAGGCTTTGACAAATTTGAAATGATCGACGAATGGATGATGAGAGACAGAGACTTTCCCATTTAAATGCACACTGTCGATCAAGGCAACTTCACCATTAAATGTATCATTACCACGTTCTGTGACGTGTTCTACACCATTGAAGTTCCAGATGAAATCAAGATGCCAAGTGGCACGACGGAATTCACCATCAGTCACGACATGATAACCAGCATTGATTTCTTTAGCGACAAGATCTCTGATGGCATTGTCTTCCTGCTGCTTGAGATCTTCATAAGATAATGTCCCATTGTTAAAAGCGGCACGGGCTTTTCTTAAATAGGCAGGTCTTAAGAAGCTGCCCACAAAATCATATTTATATTGACTCATATTTTATAACCTTCTTTCCTTTGACGGGTTTTATTATAAACAAACTAGGTTGGTATGTATAATACCTGTTGACTAGGATTAGATATAGTCAAATCCTATAATGAAATCAAATAGATAATTGGTAGAATATAGAAGAGAGGTGAAAAAAATGAATATTGAGGTTAAAAATTATACTTATGATGAGATGCCTGAATTCAATGAAGAAGTGGAAGGGGCTCATTCTATTCAAATGACAGGGGAAGAAGTCGGTTTAGAATATCATCCTAATATTATTTATAATGAAGAACATAACTTACATCTGTATATGATCATACCAACGTCTTTCAATCATCCAAAGCGTCGTTATCCTTGTATCGTTTATATTCAAGGATCAGCCTGGCGTAAACAGAGAGTAAGTATCAAGGTTCCTTACTTATCTGCTTTAGCTAAGAAAGGCTATGTGATCGCCATTGTGGAATATCGTGATAGTTCGATCGCCCATTTTCCTTGTTGCATAGAAGATGGAAAAAAAGCCATTCGTTTTATGCAGGCCCATAAAGAAGATTATCCAATCACCGATCAGTTCATAGTCGCTGGGGATTCTTCTGGCGGACATACATCTGCAATGATCGGTGTGACAGCCGGACTTGATCTCTTTGGTGGAAAGGTCAATATTCAAGGCTGTATTGATCTTTATGGCTGTGTAGAAGTAACCTTTGAAGAAGGATTTCCAACGACATTGAATCATCAAAGACCAGATTCTCCAGAAGGTATGTATCTAGGCTATGATATTCTTGAACATTTAGAAGAGGCCAAAAAGGCCAATGTCAAAACCTACGTTCAAGATCTTCAAGTGCCAATGCTCATTGCTCATGGGACAAAGGACCGACAAGTCTTCTGTGAACATTCAGTACGTCTTTATAAAGCTTTAAAAGAAGCTCATAAAGATGTCACACTGTATTTGATCAAAGGTGCTGATCATGGTGGGGCAGCTTTCTTTACTGATGAAATGATCGATGTCTATGATTCGTTTATTCAAAGATGTTTAGGTCATAAGTAGAAATCAGTGATTGACGTTGAATCATTATAAAATGGATCTTCCTAGTCGGAAGGTCCTTTTTAAAACGAATAGGGAAGGCCTAAGACAAAAAAGCGTCAACTTAACAGTTGGCGCTTTTGAGAATATGTCTGTCCTATGATACGGATTATTTTGCAAGCTGATAGAATGATTTTACACCTTTATAAAGTGCCTGATCACCTAATTCTTCTTCAATTCTTAATAACTGGTTGTATTTAGCAATACGGTCAGTTCTTGAAGCAGAACCAGTCTTGATCTGACCAGCATTTGTAGCGACTGCGATATCGGCAATTGTCGTATCTTCAGTTTCCCCTGAACGGTGTGATACGATGGCTGTATAACCAGCTTCCTTAGCCATTTCAATAGCTTCTAATGTTTCTGTTAATGTACCGATCTGGTTGACTTTGATCAAGATTGAGTTGGCATCACCACGTTCGATCCCTTTAGCTAAACGTTTTGTATTTGTAACGAAGAAGTCGTCACCAACAAGCTGAACTTTCTTGCCTAACTTTTCAGTTAAGTAATCCCAGCCATCCCAGTCATCTTCTGCTAAACCATCTTCGATTGAGATGATTGGATATTTATCAACTAATGTTTCTAAGAAGTCAACGAATTCTTTAGAATTGAATGACTTGCCGCCTTCACCAGCTAATGTGTAAACACCATTGTCATAGAATTCACTTGAAGCAACGTCCATAGCGATCTTGACATCAACACCTGGCTTATAGCCAGCTTTTTCGATGGCTTCTAAGATGACCTGAATAGCTTCTTCGTTAGAATCTAAGTTAGGAGCGAAACCACCTTCGTCACCAACAGCAGTATTCATACCTTTGCCTTTTAAGACAGCCTTTAAGTTGTGGAAGACTTCAGCACCCATACGGATGGCTTCCTTGAATGTAGGTGCACCAACTGGCATGATCATGAATTCCTGGAAGTCAACGTTATTGTCGGCATGTTCGCCACCATTGATGATGTTCATCATTGGTGTAGGGATGACATGTGCATTGGCACCACCAATATATTTATATAAAGGTAAGTTTGCAACGTCAGCAGCAGCCTTAGCAGCAGCTAATGAAACCCCTAAGATGGCATTGGCACCTAAACGACCTTTGTTTTCAGTACCATCTAAATCGATCATCGCTTTGTCTAATGCACGCTGAGCGAAGACATCTAAGCCAACAACTCGATCCTTGATTTCTGTATTGACATTGTTAACAGCCTTTGTCACACCTTTACCAAGATAACGAGACTGATCACCATCTCTTAATTCAACAGCTTCGTGTACACCAGTAGAAGCACCACTAGGGACGATCGCACGACCGAATCCGCCACTTTCTGTTGTCACTTCTACTTCGACAGTAGGGTTACCACGTGAGTCCAAGACTTCACGGGCCTTAACGTTTGTAATTTTTTCCATTTTGTATATCCTCCTTCTATTTATAAAAAGCATTTCGCTTTTATTGACATTTTTTTCTCCTGATGAGGGTCAGGAGAAAAAGTAGATCTATTCATTAGTTAGCTTTCGCCAACTACTCATAAGTTAGCATAAACTAACTATTGTTTCAAGAGCAATACGATGATTTTGATCATCTTTCTTTTTCTTTACTTTTTCTCTTCTCTTGACAAATCCATATTAACACAGTGGGAATATAGTGTAAAACAAGATGCTCACTTTTTTGATCATATTTTGTACCTTGTTTATTTCATTATTTCCTCTTTGTGCATAAACATAGTAGCACGGTAGGAATTGAATATCGAGTGATATGCTCATCTATTTTTTCTTGTGATATAAGGAGGCATAGTGTAGAATGAGGCTACGGGAAGAAAGTGGGGACACTTCTTCTTTTTTTGTAGGAGGTATTTTATTTATGCTTTCAATTCAACATGTCAAAAAGGTCTATGACACGGGAACGATGAAGCAGACCGCCTTGGATGATGTGAGCATTACCTTTCGTAATAGCGAATTCGTCTCCATCTTAGGTCCTTCTGGTTCTGGAAAAACGACCTTATTAAATATTATTGGCGGTCTAGACCGCTATGATGAAGGAGACCTCATCATTGATGGCGTCTCGACCAAAAACTATAAGGAAAGAGACTGGGATACGTACCGTAACCATACGATCGGTTTTGTCTTTCAGTCTTATAATCTGATCGCTCATCAGACGATCCTTTC
>ONFH01000110.1 GCA_900317015.1 uncultured Erysipelotrichaceae bacterium
AAAGCAAAGTAAACAAAGTCAGAAGAAGGATCTTTCGGGATCCTTCTTTTATGGTAGAATGAGTCTGTGAGGGAGGATGCTATGAGTGCAAAGAAAGATTGGCAATTATACCGAAAAAAAGCAGCTGACTGGCAGGAATCCTATATGGATCGTTTGGAAAGAAGCTATATCGCCTTATTAGAAGGAGACGAACTGCCTTCAGAGAAATTCTGTAAGTTACAAAAACGTATCAAGGATGATTGCAAGGAACTAGGTGTATCCATGGAGCTAGATCGTAAGTATATGCACTGGGGTATCGCTTATTTTATAAAAGAAGGGATCATTACACTTGATGATCTCGGTGATTTTTCACCAGAATTGATTGCTCAGGTGAAACAAGAACTAGAGTAGTCTTAAAGCCTTTTTAATATTATGAAAACCGATAATGTGGTGCCGAAATGAAAAGTAGGAACTTTGATATTGAGAATGTAAAAATAATGGTATAATAGGGGAGTCGTAATTATTACTTTTCGATTGCATTTAGGAGGTTTCAATGAAAAAAGTTTTATTAGTCAATGGATCATCTCATGAACAGGGGTGTACGTATACCGCTTTAAAAGAGATACAGGATTCATTAGTAGATGCTGGTTTTGAGAGTGATCTGCTCTGGCTGAAAAAAGAAACAATGCCTGACTGTATTGCCTGTGGTTATTGTGACAAGCATGAAGGCTGTGTTTATAAGGATGTTGTTGATGATGTCGGAAGATCACTTGATGACTATGCCGGCATCGTTATTGGTTCACCAGTCTATTATTCTGGTCCAAGTGCACGTATACAAGGCTTTATGGATCGCTTATGTTACGCCTGGGGCGACAAGCTCGATGGCATGTTTGGCGCATCCGTCGTTTCTTGTCGACGTGGCGGGAACAGTGCATCATTTGAACGTTTAAATCAATATTTCTTAATGAATAACATGTATATCGTCGGATCTTCTTACTGGAATATGATCCATGGCTCTCGTGCTGAAGATGCAAAATTAGACGCCGAAGGTCTGCAGACGATGCGTAACTTAGCTTTAAATATTGCTTATTTCTTACGCATGCAGAATGCAGCTGAAAAAGCCGGTGTCTTAAGACCAAAACGTGAAGAGCCGATCATGACGAACTTCATGGATGGCAAAGAAGCCGAAGAAGAACCTACAGAAGAGCAATAAACTGTAAAGCAGCGGAAGATAATGGTCGGTTCATATAGGCATAGCCGATCGAACGAGCCGGAATCGGTGTCTTGAGTTTTAAAGGATAGATCTCATGAGCATCTAGCAGCTCTTTCGAGAATTCCTGAATGACACAGGAGACACCCAAACCATTTTTCGCAAAATCCAGCAATAAGGCATGCGCCCCAAGCTCCATTTCCGGAGACAGGTGTATGCCTTTTTTTGCAAAGACACGATCGACATATAGACGGGAATTCGATTGTCGTTCAAGCATGATGAGCTTCTTATGGGCAATCTCCTCATAGCTATAAACATGATCATCAGGCGTTGAAGAGACAAAGATATCATGGATATTTAAACAAGGAACCGTGACGATGCCTTCTTCTCTAATGGGCAGATTCATAAAGGCTAAGTCAAGCTGACCTTCTTTTAAACGCTTGATCGTCTCTAATGATGTACTATTGATGACACGAATGTGGACAAGGGGATAGGCTTCACGAAAACGCACTAAATAAGGAATCAAATAATTGGCACAGATCGTATCGGGAGCCCCGATGACGAAGTCGCCACCTCTTAATTCCTTTAAATTGATCAGATCATTTTCTGCCTGATCGATCATCGCTAAAGCAAGACGTGTCTTTTCATAAAGTAGGGAGCCTTCTTTTGTTAAAGAGACACCTTTCGCATGACGAATAAATAAAACAGTATCTAAATTTTTTTCTAAGGCGGTGATACTTTGCGAGATGGCCGACTGTGTGACGTAGAGATTTTTAGCCGCCTTAGAGAATGATAATGTGCGGGCGGCTTCATTAAAGATACGATAAGAATCAAGTTTGGTGTTCATAAATGCCTCCATAAGTGAAACTAATGTCCCATATTATATTAATTAAATTTACTTATATCTGAAGATATCGTATAATAGGCTTGTCAAAATTGTCAATGAAGAAAGGAATGAAAAACATGGCAGGTGTTGTCGTTGTAGGCAGCCAGTGGGGCGATGAAGGTAAAGGTAAAGTTACCGATTATCTAGCTCAGCAGGCTGATTTAGTTGTAAGATATTCAGGAGGGAATAATGCAGGTCATACGATCGTGTATGATGGAAAGAAGTTTGCATTACGTTTAATTCCTAGTGGTATTTTTACAACTGGTGAAGTTGTTATGGGGAATGGTATGGTCATTAACCCTAAGGCTTTACTAGAAGAAGTAAAATATTTAAATGATGCAGGAATCAATACAGATCATATGCATATTTCTGATCGTGCACACATTATTTTACCTTATCACATTGAAATTGATCATTTAGAAGAAGTTTATCGTGGAGATGCAGCCATTGGGACAACAGGTCGAGGCATTGGTCCTACTTATGTCGATAAGTATGATCGCTGCGGGATCCGTATGGGTGAATTCATCAACGAAGAAATGTTCAATAAGAAATTACATCAGGTCGTTGCTTATAAGAAGAAGCTCTATCCTGAATTAACGGCAGATGCCGATGCCATTTTTGAAGAATATAAGGAATACGCAAAACAGATTGCACCTTATGTTCAAGATACAGGTGAATTCTTGGATGAACAGTTCCGTGCTGGCAAGAAAGTCTTATTCGAAGGCGCTCAGGGAACAATGTTAGATATCGACTATGGGACATATCCATTTGTTACATCTTCTAACCCAGGGGCGAACGGGGCTTGCTCAGGTGCGAGTGTTGGTCCATTATATTTCACTGATGTCGTTGGAATCGTCAAAGCTTATACAACACGTGTAGGTGCTGGGGCTTTCCCAACAGAATTACATAATGAATTAGGAGATCAGATCCGTGAAGCTGGTCATGAATATGGCACAGTCACAAAACGTCCAAGACGTGTTGGATGGTTTGATGCTGTTGTCGTTAACCAGTCAAGAAGAATGTCTTCATTAACAGGGATCTCATTAATGTTATTAGATGTCTTAACAGGAATCGATACATTAAAGTTATGTACTGGCTATAAGTTAGATGGTAAAGTCATTCATTCCTTACCAGCAGTCATCGAAGACTTAGATCGCTGCGTTCCAATTTATGAAGAAATGCCTGGCTGGAAAGAAGACATTACTCATGTCACTTCTTTTGAAGAATTACCAGTTAACTGTCAGAATTATATTAAACGTATTGAAGAATTAGTACATTGTCCAGTCATCATGTTCTCTGTTGGACCTGATCGTAAACAGACAATCGTATTAAAAGAAGTGTTCAAGTAAAATACGCCACGTTCGTGGCGTTTTTGCTTATTGTAGGGGAGAAAAGTATGATTGAGATCGTAAACGAACATGACGCACATTACATTACTCACAATGGCCCTTTCCATAGTGATGATGTTTTTGCGACTGTTTTACTAGAAAAATTATATGGTCATATTGATTTAGCCAGAGTCAATGAAGTGCCGGAAGATCATGAAGTGTTTGCTTATGATATTGGCTTTGGAACTTATGACCATCATCAGGAAGATAAAGCCTTAAGAAGCAATGGCATTCACTATGCCGCCGTCGGGCTGATCTGGCGTGACTTTGGTCATGAAGTCTTAAAAAAGATGAACATTCCTGATGAGTTTTATGAGGAGATCGATGACACATTCATCTTACCGCTTGATGCCTTAGATAATGGCGAAGGCAAGAAACTGCCTGCCACGATCACGAGCGTGATCTCTCTGATGAATCCATTCTGGAATTCGACCACGACATCGGATGATGCGTTCCTCGAGGCTTGTGATCTTGCCAAGGAGATTTTAGATGATTATCTTTATGGCATGATGAAAGATGCCAGTGAGGATCCCATCGATTATGATGCCGGCTATGAATGGCTTGATGATTATCTCTATAATAAAGTCTTGTCCTTAGCTGAAGAGTCCGACTGCTTCATTTATAATGAAGAAGGCGGCGGCTTAGACCTTTTTGAAGAATATGGCGAAGAGATCATGAAAGCTTCTGGCTGTGTTCCACAAAGAGCAGCAACGGCCGCTCATAATGTCGAGAAGATGTTCTTAAAGCCTTTATCTTATGAACGAGAAGAGTATGAAGAAGTCACGAGTATGCCAATTGAAGAGATCGCTATTATGGCGCAGGATCGTAATGAATCAGG
>ONFH01000271.1 GCA_900317015.1 uncultured Erysipelotrichaceae bacterium
AAGCGCATCTACTTTTTCTCCGTTTTTTAAAAAATTTCCTTAAAAGAAGGAATTTCATAAAAAACATAATGAAAGATTCCCCATATAACAAATAAAGGGAGCCCATAGCTCCCTAGAATTGAATATTTTCATCTTACTTATTTGGATCATTATTATTCTTCGACATCAATTCCCTTAATCTTGATATAAGTGCCAACAAGAAAAGGATTACTTAAGTCTTCTTCATTCAAACCACGATATAAGAAGAGATCATCGAAGATTTTCGCCTTTTCATCAAGATCATCACCATTGACTAAAAACGTACCAGTGGTCTCATCAATGGCTACCCGAATATCACCGACTTGATAAACACAAATGCATAAAGTACCCGGATCAGTTGGCACTTCACTATATTCATCATCTTCCACAATTGTTTTTGTTAGTTTTTCGATAAGTTGAGGATCTTCAATAAGCTGACAATCATAATGATCTAAAAAATACTTTTCAACTTCGTGTCCACCTTTTCTATTAGGTTCTAATTTGTCATGGAACTCTCTAAATAAAGCAATGTTTTCTTTATTAATGGTGACATAGTTCTTTTCCTGAAGTTCTTTTTCAATCATGCACATCACTCTCTTTCTACCCTTATTATAATATTGTAAGCCTCCTTTTTTCATCTACTTTTAAGCAGCATAAAAAAAGATATCCACTTTTTTAGTGAATATCTTAAGACATCTTTGAGTCGACCCATTTATTAATACGCTTCTTAAAGATAAAGAATAAAGCGACTAGCACACCTAAGATAATTAATAATAATATTAACTTATCCCATGGGACTCTTAATAACACATCACCACACACGACAATCACGACAATTGCCGGCAGGCAGCCTATAGCTAAGGCACGCATGTATTGCCAGATCGTAATATCCATTTGAGCACTGATATAAGGAATCATGCCATTAGGAACGATCGGAATAAGTGAAATAATCAAAACAATCAGATCAGGTTTTTTGATCTTCTTTCTAAGCTTCTCAATACGCGCCATATTTTTACTCTTATTCACTTTATTCGCAATCGTTTCTTTAGCGACACGTGCAAAAGTAAACATCCCGAAATTGATGATCAAGTTGGTAACGTAGCACATCAGGATTCCTTCTAATTTGCCATACATGATTCCGGCACAGATGTAGACCGGTAAAGCGGGTAAGAAAATAGCTAACGTCTCTAAGATCTGTAATAAGATCAGAACGATCTTCCCGGTTCGTCCCGCTGAACGAATATATTTCGTTAAAGCTTTGACGTTGCCATCCTGAATGTAGCGAATAATGGTTGGTGTATGAACCTGTAAGTAGATCATAAAAGCAAGAAACACGACGGCACCAATGATCACACCAATCAAAACTTTCTTTTTCTTAGTCATTTTTTTCTTCATGTTTTTGATCCTTCATATCACGAGAGGCTTTCATACGTTCTTTAATCAGACGCAGCGTCTCGTCATATCTTTCATGGGTTAATTCTGGGAAGGCTTTTAAGAAACGTCCTTTACCAAAGACGTCGTGCGTGACTATCTCCAAAATGATCTCTTCGGCACGTTTTTGCATGGCTTCTTTGTTTTTGATCTTCGCCTCGTCGATCCTTGCTTTACGATCGGCACTCTTCAAATCATGTTCTTCCTGCATGGCTTCAAGATGTTCATTGAGCTCAGCTTTTGCTAAAGAAGCCTGAACTTTGCCCTGCTGAAGTGTCTGCGTCGTCGTTAAGGACGTTGTCCCCACAAAGTCACTTAACTTATCACTTGGCGTACGCATCATCAAACGGAGCGTATCCAGTTCTTTCAGTTCTTTGTTTAAGCCAGAAGCCGTCAAAATCGTGATGATCACATCAAATAAGTAGAGACCATATAAAACGGCCATTACCCACCAGCCATACGGCGATGAGATACTGACGGCATTCATATTCGCCAAAGCTGGATGAATGACTTTCACCACTAAGACGATGGCTAAGCCCCAGATGATACTGAACTCTAAACAGATGTAGCCATGTACATTAAAGGGCTTATGACTGTAGTCCCACCACCTCGCATGGAAACATTTATAAAGCAGCCAGCCGGCGATCAGTTCGACAAGTGTTGCTAAGACAAAACCGAAGAGAAACAAGACAAACGTATTCATTTGTGTTGCATCCCCACTTGAGAGCGCACTTGACAACGTATTCCCGCTCGCAAGCACCGCTAACATGCCAAAGCCGTAGACTGGACAGACGGGACCATTCAAGAAACCACGATTGACGATTTTCCCCTGGACGACCGCATGATAGATCACTTCAACGATCCATCCGCCAACGCTATATATCAGAAAATACATGCAGATTTGATAATAAGTCATGCCTGCAATCATATTCATCATCTCCTGTTAATATTGCTTATCTTAACAGTTTTTTCGAAAATAAACAACTTCATTATGGTACATGTCGACATAGTAAAGATTCTTTTTACGAAATGGAAACAGTTTCAAGAATAATAAAAAGAGGTGATCACAAGAACCACCTCTTACTATTTCAATTATTTAACTTCCATGACTTTTTTGCCGTCATATGAACCACAATGTTTGCATACTCGATGAGCTAATTTGAATTCTCCACATTCTGGACATACAACAACTGCAGGTGCAGATAATTTGTCATGAGTTCTTCTCTTATTTCTTCTTGTACTAGAAACTCTTCTAAATGGTACTGCCATAGTTATTTTCCTCCTCTTATTCCTTGTCTTTAAAATAATCTTTTAGCTTTGCAAGCCTTGGATCAATAGGATTTTCTTCGTCATCTTGATCTAATTCTGATTCATCAAGGACTTTCCAGCCTTTTCCTTCACGCTTCATAGTCGCGCCTTCCTTGACAACTCTCATTGGTACGGCCATCATAATTTCCTGCCATACAACCGGTGTCAAATCAGCTGTGTCCTTTTTCGCTTCAATGACATCTTCATCATCTTCAGGCTTATAAAAGGCAAAGATCTCCGTTTCGTCTATCTCAAAGGGATAATCGGTATCCTCTAAGGAAATAGCACAAGGAACAATCATCGTGCCTTTGATGTGTACATCCACATAGAGCCTCTCTTCATTATCGAAGTAGTGTCCATGGCCAGTGACACGCACATCCTTCAATCCATTGATTCTTGAATAGTTATAGAACATGTCATCTGAAAACGTCAGCGACTCATCAAAATCAAATTGTTCATGCTCTGGTTTGATCAACCAATAACGAGACCACTTCATTTCCATCACCTTCTATAACGCATTAACCATTATAAAGAAAAGCAATAGGTAAGTCAACGATAATTTCAAGAATTTTACAGCCCCATTTATCTCGTTTTTGCACCTATTTTTAGGCTTAATTTAAAAGCTCTGTTGGCTCTAAATCAGGTCTATCCTCAGCCGGGAACTGAATAAAATAAGAATCTTCTTCCTCAATGACCGTGAGGCCACTGGCCTCTAACTGAGCTCTTGAACTCTCGATCATCTTTGTGACTTCCTTCGTTTTTGGTAAACGATAGCCACCTTCTTTTTCCAATGATTCTTCTAAGAAGCTCGACTGCGTCGCTCCCCCTAAGCAGCGATGAGGCGCATATTCAAAACAGCCCATCACTAATGCGAAGATCTTGTCCGCATGGACTGTTGAGATCTCACGCATGACTTCATCAATGATCTTTTGAGGATTTTCATCACACATCGACATATAGAAGACCATTCTCGCCTTATCATACGCATAGAGTGGTTCTTCATGCGCTTCAAAGATCAAATAGCCGATCAAAGCCTGAAAGTTCTCATCATGAATGGGCAGATCATAATTCATATAATCTTCTAAGAAGTCCAGATCTGGATAGGTCAGGTCTTTTACTAACAGGATCTCTTTCAAGAAATCTCTACTTCCCGATCTCATGCCGGCAATGGAAATATACTTCCCTTTACCGTTATAGACCATAATGGGGTCTAACTCCTCGACAAGATGACGCACTTCTTCATAGCTCATCTTGCCATTCTTCTTTTCTCTTTCATTCATAATGCCAAGTAAGATTGGTTCGGCTGCTTCCATATACATAAAATCAAAATAATTGATCGTCGATTTTAAGAATGCTTTCTTATGACGATAGACTTCAAAACCTTCCTCAGAGATCACCTCTTTGACAAGTTCTAAAGTCTGATGATCCGTATAGTAATTATGATAAGATTGAATATAAGAGACATAGCCAGCATCTGCTAAATAGGACAGGCAATGACTCTCAAACAAGTCCAAAGCGGCTACGCTATTGTTTACTAACTTCTTTAACAGGGCAAATGCATGATCACTCAGTTCACTCAGCTCCTGACGAACGAGGTCTTTGGTAAAGTGATCCTCCAGTTTTGATGCAATCTGATCCTTACGCATGCTCTTTTTGTAGTCTAAAAACAACTGGTCTGCCAGTGAAGTCATTTCCACTTTACGCATGGACATAAAACGATCATTCATCGTCTCATAACAGCCCACTAATACATATTCACTTGTGGCATCATGGATACTCTCAAAAAAGTGCTTCACGATCCTCGCACTCCTTTCTATCTATTATGATATCATCAATTTTCTAAGATAAGAATATTATAACATGAGACCTACGTCTTTTCTAAAAAACGTGCTACACTGAAAAAGAGGTGAAATTATGAAAGTCTTAGGCATCGTCGCAGAATATAATCCATTCCATACCGGACACATCTATCATTTACAAAAAGCCATCGAACTGGTGCATCCCGACTACACCGTAGTCGTCATGTCTTCGTCCTTTGTACAGCGTGGGGAACCCGCCATCATCGATAAGTGGCAACGATCTAAGATTGCCGTATTACATGGGGCAGACCTAGTGATCGAACTGCCATTTGTGGCCACGGTACAAAGTGCCGATTACTTTGCCCACTACAGCCTGCTGCTCCTTCATGAGATGGGCGTCACGGACTTAGTTTTTGGCAGTGAAAGTGGTGATGTCGATACGTTCATCGAAATTGCCAAAGCCATTGAAGAAAACCAGGAAACTTATGATCAGTATGTCAAAGATGCCATGCAGTTAGGCTTACGTTATCCCGATGCCACCAACAAGGCCTTATCGATGCTCTTACATAAAGAAGTCCGAACACCTAACGATCTTCTCGGACTCGCCTATGTGAAGGAGATTATTCATCATCACTATCAAATCACGCCTCATGTCATCAAACGCACCAATGACTATCATGAGACACAGCTTGAAGCCATCAGTTCAGCAACCGCTTTACGAAAAGCGTTATTAAAAAACGAAGATGTTCAGGCGTATCTTCCCGAATATGTCGCTTATCAAAATGATCATTTCTTTTCTCTTGATGAGTTTTTTGAGGAACTGAAATATGCCGTGCTCTTCCATCATGATCTTTCTCGTCTGCATCTTGTCGAAGAAGGTCTTGATCATCGCCTTGTCAAGACGATCACTCAAGTCAATTCTATGCATGATCTTGTCGAAGCGATGAGCTCAAAGCGCTACACGAAAGTGCGCATTCAAAGAATGCTCTGTCATATCTTATTAAACAATACAAAGGAAGATGTGAAAGCAGCCATGCAGATCGACTATATCCGATTGCTTGCTTTCAATGATCATGGACGAGAACTTATTAAAATTCGTAAAGATCAGACAGACTTTCATATTCTCACAAGCATCAATCAGTATGATCATCCCGCTTTAGCGATTGAAAAGAAAGCATCCCTGCTTCTATCATTAAAAGATGAAACGGTATATAAAAAGGAATACCGAAGTATTCCTTATTTGAAGAAGTCTTAGGACTTCTTTTCTTATGATCTTAATTCTGCGTTGTAAGCTTTCTTAACGGCTTCAAGAACCTTTTCCATAGCTTCATTCACAGCTTTTTCATCAAGGGTGCGCTTGTCATCCTGTAATGTTAAGCTGACCGCAATAGACTTCTGATCTTTAGCAACATGTTCACCTTCGTAAACATCGAAGATCTTTGTTTCCTTGATGAGCTTAGAAGCTTTGAAGATCGTTCTTTCAATATCACTTGCTGGAACGCTGCGATCAACGATCAAGGCAATATCACGGCTCACTGATGGATACTGTGGTAATGGTGTGAACTTGATCTTAGAAGAACGAACGGCAATCAATGACGTTAAGTTCAATTCACAGACATACGTTTCATCAACACCATAAGCTTTTGCTTTAGCTGGATGAACCTGACCAACGACACCGACGATCTCTTTACCCATCTTTACGTAAGCACTACGTCCTGGATGGAAGTCTTTATTATCTTCTTCAACACGTACTAATGTATAACGGGCTGGATCGATATTTAAGACATGCATCACTTTTTCAAAGATGCCTTTCATAATGTAGTAATCAGCTTTAACGACATTTCCTAACCATGGTGTATCAATATAGTTCCCGCTCATGGCGATACCCAACTGTTCAATTTCTTCATTGACATAGGTATTGGCAATTTCAAAGATGTTGACATCCTTAATAGAATGGTCATTGTTATATTTGATGACGTCTAACATATGTGGAAGAAGAGATTTTCTAGCGACACTATGTTCTTCACCAAGTGGTGACATTAATTTGATTTCTTCATCTTCTGGATGGAATAAGTTGAAATCATTGTTTGATGATGGTGATGTTAACGTATAAGTTAATGTTTCATGTAAGCCTAAGTCACTTAAGATATGAGCAACTGCACGTTCTTTCTTCTGCTTATCTGTTAATTCACCTTTTGTCATGCTCATTTCAGGTAATGTCGATGGAATATTGTCATAACCATATAAACGAGCCACTTCTTCGATCAGATCGGCATCCATAGAAATATCATTACGATATGTTGGCACAGTGACTGTGAAGTTCGTACCATCTAATTCATATGGGAAACGTAAACGATCAAAGACATCTTTGACTTCAGCCGTTGTAAATGATGTGCCAAGTAAACCATTGACTCTTTCTACTGTCACAGACACTTTCTTTTCAGGAACATTTAAGTCACTATGAACAGTTTCATAGACTTCCTTGGCATCTGCTAACTGAACAAGTAAGTCAGCACAGCGATCTAAGACATTTAAACTGTTAGCTGTATCGATAGCACCTTTGATGAAGTGCTGAGAAGCATCTGTTAATAAGTTTAAACGACGAGCTGTCTGTCTTAACTGTGGACCATCAAATGTGGCAGCTTCAATGACGATGTTCTTTGAATTTTCATCGATCTTTGTCGCATCACTACCCATGACACCAGCCACACAACCGATGGAACCATCTGTTGAAACGATAACATCTTCAGGTAAGATGTCATAATCTTCTCCATCAAGCATCTTATAAGAGCCCTTGAAACCAGTCTTGATCACAAAAGCTTTTTCTTTTAATTTATCGTAGTCATACATATGGATCGGCTGACCTGTTTCGACCATGACAAAGTTAGAAACATCGACGATATTATTGATTGGTTTAATACCAGAAGCTAATAAATAATGTCTTAACCAAGCTGGTGATTCTTTTGTTTCAACACCTTTGACAAGCTTAGCACCAAAGAATGAGCATAATGGTGTTTCAATGTCTACTTTTAAATCAGATGGTTTTTCATCATATTTCTTGATCTCTGGTAACTTAACAGGACGATTTAAGATGGCACCAACTTCATAAGCTAATGATGTCATGGCCATACAGTCAGAACGGTTAGGTGTTAAGCCAATTTCCATAACGAAATCTTTTAAGCCCATGTAACCTAGAGCTTCTTCACCAACTGGTGCATCTTCAGGTAAAACATGGATGCCAGCTTTATCTTCATCTCTTAATAAACGCTGATCTTCAATCAATTCGGCAATGGAACAGATCATCCCATTGGATTCTTCGCCACGGATCTTACCAGCAGAGATCTTCCCACCATAAAGTTCACAGCCAGGAAGGGCAACGATCACTTTCTGACCAGCGGCGACGTTTGGTGCACCACAGACGATCTGTGTCACCTCGCCAGGTGCGACTTCGACCTGGCAGATATGTAAATGGTCACTGTTAGGATGATCAATACATTCCTTAACATAACCAACGACTAACTTCGTTCCTTTAGCGAGTTCATGATGACCTTCAACTTCATGACCGATTCTTGTAATACGTTCAGAAAGATCTAGTGGATCCTGATCATCAACTTTAACATATTGATTTAATAAATTATAACTTGCATTCATTCTCCTACTTACCCCTTTCTATTGAACTGATTTAAGAATCTCAAATCATCATTATAGAAGTCTCTAATATTATCAATGCCATACTTTAACATAGCCACACGTTCAAGACCGATTCCGAAAGCGAAGCCCTGATAGACTTGAGGATCAAAACCACACATTTCTAAGACATGAGGGTTGACCATACCAGCCCCTAAGATCTCGATCCAGCCAGTGCCTTTACACATTGCACAGCCCTTGCCACCGCAGTTACCACAAGAGATATCAACTTCGACACTAGGTTCTGTGAATGGGAAATAAGAAGGTCTTAAACGAATTTCACGTTTTTCACCAAATGTTCTCTTCGCAAACACTTCAAGTGTTCCCTTTAAGTCAGCCATTGTGACGTTTTTGTCAACGACAAGACCTTCACACTGAGCGAACTGGTGTGAATGTGTCGCATCATCATCATCACGGCGGTAAGTCTTACCTGGGCAGATGACCTTGATTGGACCTTTGCCCTTGGCAGCTAATAAAACATGGGCCTGCACTGGTGATGTATGTGTTCTCATTAATGTATTTTCATCAATATAGAACGTATCCTGCATATCACGCGCTGGATGTCCTTTTGGTAAGTTCATTAATTCAAAGTTATAATGATCTGTTTCAACTTCAGGACCTTCAGCAACTGTATAGCCCATCCCGATAAACAGTTCTTCTAAGTCTTCCTTGACTCTAGTAATTGGGTGTAAAGACCCTTCTGGTAATTTACGAGCAGGTAAAGTTAAATCGATTCGTTCACTTTCGATCTTAGCCTGCATTTCTGCTTCTTCTAAGTTAGCTTTGACACGTTCTACCGCACTGGCAATTTCAGATTTTGCCTTGTTTGAGAACATCCCAAAATTCTTTCGTTCTTCTGGAGCCATTGTCTTCATTGCTTTCATGGCTTTTTGAATAGGACCTTTTTTTCCTAAGAAAGAGACACGAAGATCATTTAATTCTTTTAAATCTTTGGCTTCAGAAATCTTTTGTAAAGCTTCTTCTCTGATGCGTTTTAAATCATCCATTTTTCTTCCTCCACTATCTTCATTTACAAGGAAACACTTTTTATTCAAAATAAAAAGTCGTCCCCTTTTAGGAACGACATAATCGCGGTACCATCCTAATTCACAGAAATACTCTGTGCACTTGATTCGCTTTAACGCTGCTAAGCGGCGGTGATTGGCCGCACTCCAAGGTGAATTCAATCGTTTCCCACTAGAAGACTTTCAGCACAACGTCTTCCTCTCTGATGTTTTCCACGATCTATGATCCTTATCTAAGTGTTACCGATATTATAGCGAATCTCACTATTTTTTACAAGCGACTTTTGTGAAAGACTATT
>ONFH01000206.1 GCA_900317015.1 uncultured Erysipelotrichaceae bacterium
TGTACAAAGGAGATAGGAAATTATGGCAAGTTTATCATTAGAACACATTTATAAAACTTATCCTAACGGCTTTGAAGCTGTTAAGGACTTCAACTTAGATATCAAAGATAAAGAATTTATTATTTTCGTCGGCCCTTCTGGCTGTGGGAAATCAACAGTCTTAAGAATGATTGCTGGCCTGGAAGATATTACAAAGGGAACGTTAAAGATTGGGGATACCGTATGTAACGATGTAGAGCCAAAGGATCGAGACATTGCAATGGTCTTCCAGAACTATGCATTGTATCCTCATATGACTGTTTATGAAAACATGGGCTTCGCTTTAAAGATTGCCAAAGTTGATAAGAAGACGATCGATCAGAAAGTTCATGAAGCCGCTAAATTACTAGATATCGAACACTTATTGGATCGTAAACCAAAAGCATTATCCGGTGGTCAGAGACAGCGTGTCGCCATGGGTCGTGCCATCGTCCGTAATCCAAAGGTCTTCTTAATGGATGAACCATTATCAAACCTTGATGCAAAATTACGTGTCCAGATGCGTGTTGTAATCTCACGTTTACATCAAAAATTAGGCACAACATTCATTTATGTCACGCATGACCAGACTGAAGCCATGACATTAGGGACTCGTATCGTCGTCTTAAAAGAAGGCGTTGTCCAGCAGATTGATACACCTCAGAACTTATATAATAATCCAGCAAACTTATTCGTTGCCGGCTTCATTGGTTCACCACAGATGAACTTCTTACCTGCCAAAGTCACATTAGAAACTGATGGCGTTCATGTCATTCTTGAAAATGGTATTAACATTAAAGTTGATAAGAAGAGAGAAACAGCTTTAATGAACGGCAGCTACATTGGTAAACAGATCATCTTCGGTATTCGTCCAGAAGATATTTATGATAAGCCTTCATTTGTCGAAAAACATCCAGATACATCATTCACTTCTCATGTTGATGTTTATGAAACATTAGGTGCTGAATGTTACCTCTATTTTGATATTGGATCTAAACGTGTCACTGCTCGTGTTGATCCAACGACAACAGCTCGTCAAGGTGATACCGTTAAGTTTGCCTTAGACTTAAAGAATTATCATCTTTTCGATAAAGATACAGAAGTTGCGATCTAACACTTCGCATATTACATTTCCCAGTTCAGCTTCTGTATGAGCCTCCGCCCTCCGGAGGCTTTTTTATATCCTAAACTTAAAAAGGAAACTTCAACCAATGTTCGTCATCGATCCTTATCATAAAGTCTTGTAAGTCAAGTCCATTTCCCATATCTCTTATACGATCTAGAAAACATTCAAGAGAAATTATGAGTTTATAAGAAGGAAATGCCGCCCTTAGATCAGAATCTCCTAGGCCACATCGAACAAATTGATTTACGTCATATATTGAACTCTTCATATGATCACCGCTTATATGGATAGCTATTACCGTTGTCATTATGGGACGATCCATAAAATGTCAGTTCAATTTGTGATTTGCTCTTTAGAATGTCGTGTAATGATTCCCACGAAAAAGACTCCCTAAGGAGCCTAGCATCAGTGTAAAAAAAAGAAAAATAAGTTCAGGAGGAAATGGCGATGCCAGACCGTTCCTCACCCCTACTTTAGCACAAAAGAGACTAGGAGAAAACTCCTAGTCTGTTTAAAGTCGATCTGATTTTTCTAAAAGATCATGAATACGATGGATCTTACGATCATAACCATCAAGATCATTTAATTTATAGCACCAGTTTGGTTCACCGATCGTTCCTGGTGTATTAATACGTCCTTCATATCCAAGACCTAAGATATCCCACATTGGTAAGATGGCTTTGACACAAGGCTGATCCAATGTGAAACGGACAAGCTTCTGACACATCGTCCCATGATATGGATAATGTGACATGATCTTACGTAATCTTCTTCTTTCGTTCTTAGAAAGATCTTTTGCATACCAGCCATTGACTGGCGCATTATCATGTGTTCCTGTATAGGCGATCGCAAATTCAGGAAGCTTGAAATGCAGCTTTTCTTCATCAGGACCAAAGCTATATTCAATAATACGCATACCTAACATATGATAATGGTCCTTTAATTCTAAGACTTCTTTACGTAAATCACCTAAGTCTTCGGCAACCACATTTAAGTCTGGATATTTTGCAAAGACGGCATCAAAGAAGTCATAAGATGGACCTAAGATCCATTTCCCATTCTTAGCAGTCGTCTCCCCTGCTGGTACTTTCCAGTAAGTATCAAAAGCTCTGAAATGGTCAATACGGATGACATCAAAGAGCTCCTTATTCCAGCTTAAACGTTCCATCCAGAAAGAGTAGTCATGGGCTTTTAAGTAATCCCAGTCATAGATTGGGTTGCCCCATAACTGACCATCTTTACTAAAGTAATCTGGTGGGACACCAGCCACACTTGTTGGATGACCTTCTTCATCTAATAAGAAGCATTCTTTATGACCATAAACATCGGCACTATCTAAGCCAACGTAAATCGGCATATCACCCATGATCAATAGACCTAAGTTATGCGCATAATCTCTTAATGCTTTCCACTGCAGATCAAAGAGATACTGTTCAAAGTAAATATACTCAAGATCTGCTTCATCAACAGAAAGATCAGTCCATTCACTCCAAGTCTTATCATCATTGTTTTTCTTACGTGTCATGAATTCCGCATAATCTTTTAACCAGAATGCTCTTTTGATGAACGCTTCATAATCATCATTCTTGATAAAGTTCTTATATGCTTCATGAAGATACTTTTCCTTATAAGCTCTGACTGCTTCATAATCAATATGATGATTCATCTTATTGAAATGAGGGACTTCTTTTAAAAGACCTTTTGTGACAAGATCATCTAATGAGATATAGATGGGATCTCCCGCAAAAGAAGAATAAGGCTGATAAGGTGAGTTTCCATAACCCAATGGATTTAATGGTAGGATCTGCCAAATGTGAAAACCAGCTTTTGCAGTGGAACGTAGGAAATGACGTGCACATTCCCCAAAGTCACCAATTCCATGAGGCCCATTGAGCATAGAAACAGGCATTAAAATGCCTGCTTCTCTATTTGAGTTTCCAAATGTCTTCATTGTACTGTTTGATCGTACGGTCACTTGAGAAGTAACCAGCCTTAGAAATGTTAATTAACATCTTCTTTGCCCAATCGTAGCGATCATTGTAGTCCTTGATTGCACGTTCTTTTGTTTCAATATAATCCTTAGCATCAATTAAGGCCATGAACCAGTCTTTATGCGTCATATCCTGATAAAGTCTATTTAAGCAGACTTCATCACCGACTTCTTTCATCTGATCAGAAACAAGGAAGTCTACTAATTCCTGAAGTTTAGGATCAGCAGCTAAGACCTTCTGAGGATCATAGTCAGCTTTTGCATAATGTTCGATCACTGTATCTGAATCAATACCGAAGATATAAATGTTCTTATCACCAACAAGATCGTGGATCTCGACATTGGCACCATCATCTGTACCAATTGTAACAGCACCATTTAACATGAACTTCATGTTAGATGTACCAGATGCTTCCTTAGAAGCAAGGGAAATCTGTTCTGATAAATCAGCAGCTGGAATGATATGTTCTGCATATGTGACATTGTAGTTCTGAACCATAACCACTTTTAAGTATGGTGAAACTTCTGGATCAGAATCGATGATCTGCTGTAAGCAGAGGATCGCATGAATGATATCCTTTGCAAGAATGTATGCAGGAGCTGCCTTGGCACCAAAGATACATGTAATTGGATGAGCAGGTAAATGACCAGCCTTGATTTGTAAGTACTGATAAATGATATAAAGAACATTCATCTGTTGACGCTTATATTCATGAAGACGTTTGACCTGAACATCAAAGATGCTTTCTGGATCAACTTTAATGCCTTCCTTATCATATAAGACTTTTGCCAACTGGTTCTTCTTTGTCTGTTTGATTTCTAATAATTTCTTAAGAACATCGACATCGTCGACATATTCTTTTAACTTCACTAATTCATCAGCATCCACTTTATAGTCTTCACCAATGAGTGAGTCGATGAATTCTGTTAATTCTTCATTGCAGGCAATCAACCATCTTCTGAAGGTGATTCCGTTTGTCTTATTGTTAAATTTCTTTGGATATAATTCATAGAAATCTTTTAATTCTGATTCCTTTAGGATCTCCGTATGGATGGCTGCGACACCATTGATAGAGAAACCAAAGTGGATATCCATATTCGCCATATGAACGACATCATTGTCATCAATGATCTGAACTTTTGGATCATCACTACGTTCATAAGCAATGGCATCTAAGGCTTCAATGATTGGAACTAACTGAGGAACGATCTCTCTTAAATAGTACATTGGCCATTTTTCTAAGGCTTCCGCTAAGATCGTATGGTTCGTGTAAGCACATGTGTGGGAAACAACACGTTCAGCTGTCTTGAATGTTAAACCTTCCTTCATTAACAGACGAATGAGTTCAGGAATGACCATTGATGGATGCGTATCATTGATCTGAATGCAGACATACTTGTCCATCTGATCTAATGGTAACTTTTTCTTCTTTAAATCTTCGATGATCATCTGAGCCCCATTAGAGACCATGAAGTACTGCTGGTAAATACGTAACTTACGACCATCTTCATCAGAATCATCTGGATATAAGAATAATGTTAAGTTCTTTAAGATATTTTCTTTATCGAATTCAATGCCATCATGAACGATGGATTCATCAACAGTATCGATATCAAATAAGTGTAACTTATTCTTATTGCCCTTATATCCAATCACATCTAAGTCATATAATTTAGACTTTAAGCAGAAATCTTTATATTCTACTGTGTATGTCTTATTTGTAGGAATTAACCATGAATAATCACCGATCCATGGGTTAGGTGTTTCATACTGTTTATTGTCTTTAAATTCCTGTTTGAATAAACCTAAGTGATAATTTAAACCAACACCATCACCTGGTAAATCCAAAGTCGCAATGGAATCAAGGAAGCAGGCTGCTAGTCTACCTAAACCACCATTACCTAATGATGGTTCTGCTTCGATTTCTTCAATTTCACCTAAAGAATGACCATTCTTTTCTAAAATGTCTTTCACTTCTTTACGAATGCCTAAGTTGATCAAGTTATTACTCATTAACTTACCAATTAAGAATTCAGCTGAGAAATAGTAGACCTTACGAGGACCTTCGATGGTCTTTTTATCTTCAAGCAGGTCTTTCACGACGCTTAATAAAACAACATAAGTTTCTTCATCAGATAGTTCCTTTAATGTATTGTCGAACATCTGTTTTGCTCTTGTTTCTAATGCATTTTCTAGTTCCATGCAATATAACCTCCTGTCTTTATCTATTTTACTTGAATAAAATTATGCATTCAAGCAAATCCAAAAAACTTTATATAAACCTAAAAAAAGCAACAAAATTTAGTCTAAATGAAAGATATTTAAAGCGTTCTGAAACGTTGCCTTCTCAACATCTTCTAAAGGAATTTCTTTGAGCTCGGCAATCTTTTTGGCAATGTAGATACAATTGACAGGAACATTACGTGTTCCTCTGATTGGTTCTGGTGCCATATATGGATCATCCGTTTCAATTAATAAACGATCTAATGGAATATTTTTAGCCACCTGCTTTGGCATCTTGGCATTCTTGAATGTGACCGGGCCAGCTAAAGAAATATAGTAGCCTAACTTAATAAAGCGTAATGCCATCTGGTCACTGCCCGAATAACAGTGCATGATACCTTTGACATCATACTTTGATAATGTCTGATAGGTTTCTTCATACGCATCACGACAATGGATGACAATTGGCTTGTGTTCCCTTTCTGCTAACTTTAGCTGTTCTTCAAAGACATGACGCTGCACATCTTTAGGACAGTCGTAATGATAATCAAGACCGATCTCGCCGATCGCACAGACCTTTTCATCATGAGATAGGTCTTCAATGACTTGAAGATCTTCTTCTTTGAATCCATCGACATCGTTTGGAGAGATGCCAACCGTCGCATAAATAAAATCATATTCATGAGCAATCGATACAGCCAGCTTGCTTGATGGAACATCATAGCCTACGACCGTCATACGTGTGACATTATGATCTAAGCAGTCCTGAATGATCTCTTTGCGATCATCATAGAGTTCTTCGGCATTTAAATGCGTGTGTGTATTATAAAACATAGCTCCTCCTATAAAAAAAGCCACACCATCGTGTGACTTTGTTCATTAATCTTTCCAGTCGTATCTTAAGACAACATCTGAAACAGGTAAATTGTTTTCAATGTTATCAATCGTATGTGCTAATAAGTCGGCAACAGTCACGATCTTCATACGATCAAAGTACTTTTCTGGTGGTAGTGGGATCGTATCAGTAACAACGATTTCCTTAGCATCGCATGCCTTTAAACGATCAATGGCTGGTCCGCTTAAGACACCATGTGTGCAGGCGATGTAAACATCCTTTGCACCCTGTGCCTTTAAAGCACCTACACCAGCAGTAATTGTACCAGCTGTATCGATCATATCATCGATTAAGATACAGTTCTTGCCTTTGACATCACCAATGATGCCCATAACTTCTGCAACGTTTGGTTTTGGACGTCTCTTATCGATGATGGCGATTGGACAATCAAAGTATTCAGACATTTTTCTTGCACGAGTGGCTCCACCATGGTCAGGTGAAACAACACATAAATCAGAAATGTTCTGTTCTTTAAAATATTTACAGATTAAAGGTAATGCCTGCATTTCATCAACAGGGATATCGAAGAAGCCCTGGATCTGACGTGCATGTAAGTCAACAGTGACAACACGGTCTACGCCAGCTGTCGTTAATAAGTCGGCAACTAACTTAGAAGTGATTGGCTGTCTTGGTTTAGCCTTACGATCCTGACGAGCATAGCCGAAATAAGGAATGACAGCTGTGATCTGATGTGCTGATGCACGTTTTAAAGCATCACACATGATCAAGATTTCCATTAAGTTTTCTGTTACAGGATTACAAGTAGACTGAACAATGAAAACATCCTTACCACGAACAGATTCCTGGATCTGGACTAAGATCTCACCATCGGCAAAATGATGAACATCGCACTTTCCAACTTCTGTTCCTAAGATTCTTGCAATGTCACTTGCTAACTGCTGACTTGCAGATAAGGCAAATACTTTAATTTGATTTTTCATGTTTGTTTTTAGACCCCTTTTGAATTTTTAAAACTATCTTTTACTATAAGCATCAACGACGGTATGATCTGGAATATCCACATCATCCAATACACAATATGGACCAATATGACAATCCTTACCGATCTTTGAATGACCACGAATGATCGTGCCAGGTTCAATGACAGTATCATTGCCGATCACTACATCGCGTCCTATGTAGGTCGTTGATTTATCAATAATGCTGACACCTTCCACAAGCCAATGCGTATTGATACGATTTTGTAAATACTTAGTAGATTCTTCTAAAGCGACACGGTCATTGACCCCGCCCACTTCATCAAAATCATCGATCTTGTAAGTATCGACTTTCTTACCTTCGTCATTCATAATGCCGATGACGTCAGTTAAATAGTATTCATTCTGCGCATTGTTATTTGAAACTTTTGATAAAGCATCAAATAAAGCCTGATTGTCAAAGCAATATTCACCAGTATTCATTTCCGTGATATCCATCTGATCTTCTTTGAGATCTTTGAATTCACAAATACCAGTAACTTGCCCATTGGTTTTAATAATACGGCCATAATGTGTTGACACATCGCAGTCTGCACTCATAATCGTCGCCATGTTGCCACTTTCTTTATGAGCTTTAATCATACCTTCTAATGTTTCGGCACGAATTAAAGGTGCATCACCACATAAAACAAGCGTAATGCCCTCCTTATCTTTAAGGAGATCTTTCGCCATTAATACAGCATGACCGGTTCCTAATTGCTCAGTCTGCATAACAGTTTCGACATCATCATCTAATAATGCTTTTACTTCTTCTGCTTTATGACCAACAACGACAATCGTCTTGTCTGCACCGATCTTTTTCAGTTCATCACATACATGGTTGATCATTGGTTTGTATAAAACTTCATGAACCACTTTTGGACGTTCTGATTTCATACGGGTACCTTTGCCCGCAGCTAATACGATTGCATAAACATTCATATAATAGTACTCTCCTATCGAGACATATCATAACAAAGATTATGTTAAATGAAAAGGGCTCGCAGAGGTTAAAAAACGAAAAACAGGCCGAATTTTAAACAA